>CAZWGY010000565.1:0-2946 GCA_964633575.1 uncultured Desulfobacteraceae bacterium | reverse complement strand
GCAGATTAAAAAAACAAAAAAATCTGTGAAAATCTGCGCAATCCGCGGATAAACGAAGCGCGAGTCCGGCACAAACCTTGATCTTTGATCAATGCCGGGATGGGCGTCCCCTTCCAGCCGGTGTTTAGGGGCTGCCGAGCCTGAATTTCCCAAATGATGATCATGACCGGCGGTAAAAAGATGTGTATAACGACGAGGGCAACGCCCCGGTAGCGGGGGCATGGGAACACCGCACGCCAGAGGAATCAATCCTCGATGAACTTCCCCGGAAATTGAACATCCACCGACGGCCGGGCGTTTTTCAGGACCATGAGGGTGGAGGCGCCGTGGGCGAGGAGGGTGTCGGCGTCGTCGGTGACTTCGGCGGTGGCATAACAGAGGGTCCCGCCGACCTTTTTCTGGCGGCCTCGGGCGATGAGGCGGCCCTTGCGGGCCGGGGCGAGGAAGTTGAGCTTGAGGTCCACGGTGGTCAGCCAGGCATCGGGGTCGTCGATGGCGTAGTAAACCGACCAGAAGGTGGCGGTGTCGATGAGGGACGCGATGACCCCGCCGTGGACCACTCCCAAAAGCTGGCGGTGTTTCTCGGCGATCTCGATCTCGAGGGTGGCGCGGCCGACGGCCAGCTCCGTCGGCCGCATGGACAGGAGCGTCGGGAAAGGGGACCGGGCGATGAAATCCCGGATCGCCGAAACGTGGGCGGGGTTGGGTCGCTTCACGGGGACGGGCCTACAGCCGCCAGTAGGTGATGCCGAGGGATTCGGCGGTTTCCGGCGAAAAGATCCCCTTGAGGTCCACCACCATGGGCCGGTCGCCTCCGCACATCGCGGCGATTCGCTGGATGCCCATCTCCCGGTAAGTGTTGTGCGAGACCGCGACGATGACCCCGGTCACCTCCCCGATCTCATCCATTTCAGTGAGCCGGATGCCGTAGTATGCCTCGGCTTCATCGGGGTCGGCCAGGGGGTCGTGAGCGACCACCTCGATGCCGTAGTCGGTCAGCTCGGCGATGATATCGACCACTCGGGTGTTGCGGAGGTCGGGGACGTCTTCCTTGAAGGTGATCCCCAGGACCGCCACCTTCGCCCCCCGGACCTGGCAGCCCTGGCGGATCATGAGCTTAACGGCCCGTTCGGCCACGAATTTGCCCATGTTGTCGTTGATCCGCCGGCCGGCGAGGATCATTTCGGGGTGGTAGCCCAGGGCCTCGGCCTTGAAGGTGAGGTAGTAGGGATCGACGCCGATGCAGTGGCCGCCCACCAGCCCCGGCCGGAAGGGGAGAAAGTTCCACTTGGTCCCGGCCGCCGCCAGGACTTCGGCGGTGTCAATCCCCATCCGGTCGAAGATCATGGACAGCTCGTTCATCAAGGCGATGTTGAGATCCCGCTGGGTGTTTTCGATCACCTTGGCCGCTTCGGCCACCTTGATGGATGAGGCCAGGTGAAGCCCGGCCGTCACCACCCGGCCGTAAACCCCGGCCAGGAGGTCCCGGGTCTCGGGGTCCGATCCGGAGACGATCTTGACGATGCTCTCCAGCCGGTGGACCCGGTCGCCGGGGTTGATCCGTTCCGGAGAGTAGCCCACGGTGAAGTCCCGGCCGAAGACGAGGCCCGACTCCCGCTCCATGATGGGAACGCAGTCCTCTTCGGTGGCGCCGGGATAAACCGTCGATTCGAAGACGACGCAGGTCCCGGGGGCCATCTGGCGGCCCACGATCTCGGCGGCGCCCAGAAGGGGGCGGAGGTCCGGAATCCGGTAGGCGTCGATGGGAGTGGGGACCGCGACAATGATGAGCCGGCATTGGGCGAGGATCGCCGGGTCGCTGGAGTAAGTGACGGCGGCCTCGGCCAGCTCCGCCTCGGTCACCTCCAGAGTCCGGTCCCTGCCCGATTGAAGCTCGGCGATCCGTTCGCTTTTAAGGTCGTAGCCCATCACCTGAAAGTGTTGGGCGAGCTGGACCGCCAGGGGCAGGCCCACATAGCCCAGGCCCACCACGGCGATCCGGTCTTCCCGGTTGTCCAATGACGCCAATGTCACCCGTTTCATGATCTCCCCTTTGCCCGTCGTTATTGATTTCCGATGAAAAACGGCCTGAAGGTTGATTCCTCGCGTTTCAGAGCCGCGCCGATCTCCCGGCGAAGCCGGTCCCGGTCGGCCGGAAGGCTTCCCTCCAGGTTGATGTAATTGGTATAGTGGTCGCTGGTCAAGCGGGTTTTTGCATTTATCCCGGCGACCAGCCGGTCGGTCTCCCGGAGCACCCCGTGGGGGCCGAGGATTTCGAACCGCCCCGCCTCGATATCGGCCAGAAGCGGGGTCCGGATTTTGGGGACGAAGGTCCGGAGACGGACGAAGTCGGGCTCGATGGCGTTAATGGCCCGGGCCGTGGCCTCGGCGTGAGCCTCGGTCCGCTCCACCCCGCCAATGCCGAGGATCACGTAGAGGCTCAGCCCGATCCCCGCCGCCCGGGTCCATCGACCGGCGGTCACCTGTTCCTCGAAAGTCGTCCCCTTCCGAATCCGTCGGAGCACCTCGTCGTCCCCCGACTCCAGCCCCACGTGAATCCGGCTCAGCCCGGCCTCGGCCAACTGTTCAAGACCCGCCGGCCCTTTCCGGTGGATATAGGCCGATGATCCATAGACGGTGATCCGGTGAAGCGACGGGAAAACCGTCCGGGCATATCGGCAGACCTCGGCCAGAGCCGTCGTGGGCATGGCAATGGTGTTGCCGGCCGGGAGAAAGAGAGTCCGGACCCCGGGTCCGTAAGTCGTCCGGGCCGAGTCGAGGTCTTCCTTGATTTCGGCGACCTCCCGGACCCGGAACCGGGGCCCGGCCTTATAGACCATGCAGAAGGTACACCGGTTGTGGGGACATCCGACCGTGGCCTGGATGAGCAGTGAGGCGGCCTCGCTGGGGGGCCGGTATATGGGTCCTTCGTAGCGCATGGGGTAA
>CAZWGY010000564.1:0-2950 GCA_964633575.1 uncultured Desulfobacteraceae bacterium | reverse complement strand
CCTGGTCGGCGGCGGATCAGCCCAGCTCCGCCGTGACCGCCGCCAGCACATCCAGGGCCTGGTCGAGCCGGGTTGGATCCGCCTGGGAGCCCATGTGGCCCAGGCGAAAAACCCGTCCGGCCATGGGCCCGTAGCTTCCCCCGACCACCAGCCCCCGTTCCCTCAGCCGGGCGTCCAATGTCTCCCAGGTGATTCCCCCGGGGACCTTTGCCGCCGTCACCGTCGGCGAGGAAATCGCTCCCGGTGCCGGGAACAGCGACAGACCCATTTCGGCCAGACGTCGCCGGCAATCGGCGGCCACCCGTTCGTGCCGCTCGAAGACGGCATCCAGCCCCTCATCCAGAATCCGTCGGACCGCCACCCGGAGGGCGGCCACCCCCTGCCAGAAGGGGGTGTAGGGGAAATACCCGGTCTCAGGGGCCGTCCGGAAGGGCTTCAGCGCATCGTAGCCCTGATAGTCAACCGCCTCGATGACTTCCCAGGCCGCTTCGCTCACCGACAAAAAAGCCATCCCCGGCGGGGCCGACAGGCATTTCTGGGAGCCGCCCAGGGCCAGGTCGATCCCCCAGTCATCGGCGGCCACCGGCGTGCCTCCGGCGCTGGAGACCGCGTCCACATAGAGCAGCGGGACGCCGTACCGGGTCTTAAGCGCCCCGAGGTCCGCCATGGGGTTCAGGGTCCCGGAAGGGGTTTCGCAGTGGACGGCGGTGATCATTTTGGGCCGGTGCTCGGCCACGGCCGCTTCCACGTCGGCGAGATCACCCAGGGTCTGATCATAAGGCAGCCCGACGGTCCGGACGTCGGCGCCGATGGCCTTTGCCATTTCGGCAATCCCGTCGCCGAAGACTCCCGTGGCCACCGAGACCACCCGGTCGCCGGGGACCAGGCAGCTCTTCAGGGCAGCCCAGAGGGCGAGCATCCCCTCACCGGTGGCGATGACCACCTGGGAGCGGGTGCCCAGAATGTCCCGCAAGCCGGACGTGGTCTCGGCATGGCAGTCCAGAAAATCGGGCTCCAGATCGGCGGCGCCGTAGTCGATCCGGCAGGCGTTTAGAATCTCTTCAGGCACCGTGACCGGGCCGGGGACCATGGGGATGGGATAGGTTTGCATGGTGACTCCTTTGGGTTGCGGGGTGGCCTGGGAGGGTCATTCCCGGCGTCGGATATACCGTCTTTGGACCCGGGCGGTGATGGTGGAGACCACCTCGTAGTTGATGGTGCCGGTGAGATCGGCGATCTCGTCGGCGCTCACCTCGCCCGTTTCCCGGCGGCCGATGATCACCACCTCATCGCCGACCGCCGCGTCGGGGATGTGGCCCACGTCGATCATGGTCTGGTCCATGCAGACCCGGCCGACCACCGGCGCGTAGTTTCCCCGCACCAGCATCCGCCCCCTTGAGGACAGGAGCCGGTCATAGCCGTCGGCATATCCGACGGGGACCGTGGCAATGGCGGTGGGTTCAGCCGTGATATACGTGCTGCCGTAGCTCACGGGAAAGCCGGCCGGGACCTGCTTGAGGTGAACGATCCGGGAGACGAGCGCCATGGCCGGCCGCAAGTCAACCCTTGCCCGCTGGTGGGGTGACGGGTAGAGGCCGTAGAGGCTCAGGCCCGGGCGTACCAGGTCGAAGTGAGCCTCGGGGAGGTCAATGATCGCGGCGCTGTTGGCGGCATGGCGGACCATCGGTGCCTCCGGGGGAAAATGGGGCGAAAGCCGGCGGACGGCTGCTTGAAACCGCTGGATCTGCCGACGGGCAAAGGTCTTGTCCTCGCTGTCGGCGGATGCGAAATGGGTGTAAATCCCGGTGGGCCGGAGGCCGGGCAGCTCGAAAACCGTTTGGGCCGAGTCGATGTCCTCGGCCGGCAGGCCGATCCGGCCCATCCCGGTGTCGATTTTAACATGGACCTCGACCCGGTCTCCCACTGCCCGGGCGGCGTCAGAGAGCGCTTGGGCTCCTTCGACGTCGTGGACGGTGCCGGCGATGCCGTGCTCGATGAGCTCAGCAACCCGGCCGGCCGGAGTGTGACCGAAGACGAGGATCGGGATGCCGATCCCCTCCCGGCGAAGGGCAACGGCTTCCCCGACTCGGGCCACTCCCAGAGCGTCCGCCCCGGCGGCGACCGCCCTCTTAGCAACGGTTACGGCGCCATGGCCGTAGGCGTTGGCCTTGACCACGGCCATCATCCGGGTCGGCGGCCGGGTGAGGCTTCGGAGTGCTCGGAAATTGTGGTCAATGGCGGTCAGGTCGATGGTCGCGTGGATCAGCTCGTCGTCGGGGGGCATGGGGAATCCTTTAAAATCCTTGATTATTCCCAGGGCGGACACTCGGGTCCGCCCCCTGCGCTGGTCGGTTACGGGGGCGCCGGGGCTCGTCCGGCCGCATCAAAGGGCCCCATCATAGCGGGAAAGGGCCGTCGAGGCAACCGGGCGGCTGGGGGCTGAGCGCCGAAGAGAACGGTTAATCGGTTTGGGTTTGAAAGACATAATGGTTTGATTTATTTAGGTGCCAAGGATGTGACCTGTTGAGGACTAACCGCTTTTATCCCGATTGATTCCGCAAGTATGCCATGATCTGAAATATTCGTAGATAGAATCACTGCATCAGGTGGGGTTAGAATTGTAAACGCCGCGTCTCCTAATTTCCTGCATTCCTTATCATTTATGCTTATACTAGGATTTTTTAACAATTTTTTTAAAATTTTGGATCGCTTTTTATTTTCTTCCTTTTCAGATGCTTTTATCGCATCAAGCATTTGGCGTAATGCTTCCGGCCTATCCTGGAAAACCGCGGCCATTGAGCACTTCTGCGTATTTAGACATGCAATCGGCTTGTTTTCCAACAAGCCCTTTTTTTCGTATGGAGTTTCTTCGCTGTAACAAGATAGAGGTCCGATGATGTCAGTGGTTACTTTCCTGCGCCTTTTCCATGCGCTTATTATCCGATATTTA
>CAZWGY010000563.1:0-2958 GCA_964633575.1 uncultured Desulfobacteraceae bacterium | reverse complement strand
CTCAGCGCAGGTCCTTGACCCGTTCGAGGTAATTGAGGGTGAAGACCTCGTCGGGCAGGCTCCGCTTTTTGAGGTTGGCTGAAATCATGATGGACCGATAGCCCTTGTACAGCGGGCTTTCGGTTTCCATCACCGCCGGCCGAACCACGCCGTCGCCGATGTCCTTGATTTCCTTGAAGTGGAGCGTCTTGATGAGCATGCCCGTGGCGGCGTAGCAATCGATCCGGGTGGGCACGAGTTCCTCTTTGAGGACCCACATCATGAGCCGGTCGTAGGCCACGGCGCCGCTTTTGGCCTTGAGTTCGAGAAGGTGCTGGTCCTTGTCTTCCGACAGCTCGGCCACATCGTATTCGACGCCGTAATCCAGGCGCATGATGTCGGCGTTGTTGAACACCCCGCCCACCACCGATTGCATGCTGGTGATCCGGATCGGCTTGCCCACGTTGGGGATGTAGAGCCACATGTTGTCGTCCAGGCGCAGGGTGGCGCGGCCCGATTCACTGGCCGGCGAGACAAAGAGCGTGACCACCTTGTCCCGGTCCTTTTTCAAAAACCAGAGGACGAATTCCTTCTTTTTCCCGTCCGGCTCGATGTTGATGATCTTCCGGTACATTTCCAGATCGCCCGGCTGGAGGTTCCGGTCCACCTGTTCCAGGATTTCCGGGCCGGTCAGGGGCTCGGACCATCCGACGGCCGGCGCCGACAAGATGGCCAAAAGAGACAACACACGGATTGCGGTCTTGAATTTCATGGCAAACTCCCTTCTAACGGTGTTCAGACATGGCGCAAGGCATCCACGGGCTCCAGCCGGGCCGCCTTGGCCGCCGGTTGCAGGCTGGCCAGCACGGAGACGCTCAGGACGATGAGACAGGCCGAAAGAACTTCTCCGGGCGCAATGGTCGGGGCCAGGGCGAAGACCTGGTTGGATCGGCCGAAGGCGACCTCCACGCCGGTCAGGTTCAACACCCACAGGGTCCCGATGCCGACCGCGGCGCCGGCTATGGCCCCGGCCAGCCCCAGGCAGACGCCTTCGGACACGAACAAGGCCATGATCCGGCCCGGCCGGGTGCCCATGGCGGCCAGGGTCCCGATTTCGCGCACCCTTTCGTAAACGCTCATCATCATGACATTGAGGACGCTGATCAGGACCACGGCGATCAGAATCACCTTGATGCCCAGGGTCATGATATCGATCATCCGCACGACATTGTAAAACGGGGTGAGCTGGTCCCAGGTGTGGAGTTCGAACATGGGCTTATCTTGTTTGTTGGTGATGGGGTCGAGGACGCCCCGGAGGCGCCCGGCCACGGCCGCCAGTTGTTCGAAATCCGTGGTCCGGACCGCCACTTCGCTGACTTCGACGGGGGCCATGCGCAGAAGGGCGGCGGCGTCATCGATATGGAGATAGCCGTCCCGGCCGCCCGGGCCCATCAGGCTTTCCACCACCCCGGCCACCTTGAACGTCATCCCGTTGACCGAGCCATCCTTGTTGTTGGCCACCAGGACCACGGTGTCGCCCGTTTTCACCCCCATGCCCCTGGCCAGGACCTCCGGCAACAGGACATCCCCCTTTTTCAAAAGCTCGTCTTTATAGGCCCCGTCCTTGATCCGCGACGGCAGCAGAGGCGCGACCGCCCGCTCTTTTGCCGGATCAACGCCGTTCAGTCGGACATTGGTGGTTTCGGCGTAATTGCTCAGCATGGCCCCGAACTTGACCCGGGGGGAAAACGCCGCCACCCCGTCGGTCCGGGACAAAATCCCGGAGAGTTTTTCATAGGCTCCGGCGGGCATCATCCGGTCCAGGGGCAGATTGTCGATGCTGGCCATATACCCCTTCCGATGGACCTGGAAATGACTGAGCACCGAATCGGTGATCTGCCCGACGATGGCCCGCTTGAAGGAGCCGCTCAAGCCGACGAAGACGATCACCGCCGTCACGCCCACGGCGATCAGCATGCCCGTCAATAAGGTTCGGCGCTTGTAGCGCAACAGGTTTTTCATCGCCAGGCCCAGGACTTTAAACATGACCCGCCTCCTTTCCCATTGCCGGTCCGTCGATCAACCGGCCGTCTTGTATATGAAATGTCGCTTCCGCCTGATCCATGACCCGGGGGTCGTGGGTGGAAAACACGAAGGTGGCGCCGGATTCGTCCCGCATGCGCTTCATCAGGGCCACCACCTTCTGAGCGGTTGCGCCGTCGAGGTTGGCGGTGGGCTCATCGGCCAGCACCAGGGCCGGGCCGCCCACGAGGGCTCGGGCGATGGCGACGCGCTGCTTTTGCCCGCCGGACAGTTGGGCCGGGTATTTGCCGGCCTGATCGGCCATTCCCACGTCGTCAAGGACTTTGGCCACCGCCGCCCGTCTCTGGTCCCGGGGCCAGTCGCGGATCATGAGCAGGGGGTAGGCCACATTTTCAAAGACCGTGAGGACCGGGAGCAGATTGAAATCCTGGAACACGAACCCCAGGTGAGATCCCCTGAACGCCGCGCTCTCCCGTCGGTTCATGGATCCCACGGCCCGGCCGGCCACGGTCACGCCGCCCTCGCTGGGCCGGTCGAGACAGCCGATCAGGTTCAGGGCGGTGGTTTTTCCGCTTCCCGAAGGCCCGACCAGCGCGGTGAACATGCCCTGGGGGATTTCCAGACTGACATGGTCGAGCGCGGCCACATCGACTTCACCCATGCGGTAGGTTTTGGAAACATCTTCAAACGTTACGATATTAGCCATCATTTCAACCCTTCTTTATAGAATCATGAACAAGCTGATGTTTGCAAAACAGCCCATTCAGACACAATGCTCTCTCGACAGTGCTGAGGACCGAGGACCAAGTGATGAGGAATAGAGACCTCCGAGGTTTCCAAAACCTCGGAGGTCTGATGATTGAGGACGTTCATAGCTTAATCCATTTTCATGCACGGGGGTGATCGCCGTGGCACGCGATCATGAAGGTTTATCGT
>CAZWGY010000562.1:0-2976 GCA_964633575.1 uncultured Desulfobacteraceae bacterium | reverse complement strand
CGGACCAGGTCGGCCACGAACGCCTGCATCCGTTCGGCCTGTTCCCGCATTCCATCCGAGGCGGCGGCCGAGGATTCGGCGGCGTCCGCGTTTTGATGGGTCAGCTTGTCCATCTCCCGGACGGTTTCGGTGAGGCGGTCGATCCGGGCGGTCTGCTCGCCGGATGCGGCCGCGATCCCGCCGATCCGTTCGGCCACTTCCGCCGCGCTGGCCCCGATCTCATCAAAGGCCCGGTCGGTCCGGGTTACCAGCTCGGCGCCTTCTTCAAGCCGGTCCACCATCGACTGGATCAACTCCGATGTTCGTTGGGCCTCATCTCCCGCCCGCAGGGCCAGCCGGCGGACTTCATCCGCCACCACGGCGAACCCGGCCCCGGCCTCGCCGGCCCGGGCCGCCTCGACGGCGGCGTTGAGCGCCAGGAGATTGGTCTGGAAGGCGATGTCCGAGCTGCTCTGGATGATTTTGGACGAGGCGTTTCCGGCGTCGGAAATCTCGCCCATCACCTCGACCAATTGATGGACGGAGGCGGTCGCCCCTTCCACGGTCCGGCGGGTGGCCATCATCCGGTCGTCGGTTTCCCGGGCTCCTTCGGCGTTGTCCCTGGCCGCGCCGGCCATCTCCGCCATGGCTTCGGCGGTCTCCGCCAGGGAAGCGGCCTGTTCCGATGTCCGTTCGGCGAGGGTCTGGCTCTCGTCGGCCAGCCCGTCACTCGCCTGATCGACCCGGTGAGCGGTCCGGGTCAGGCCGTCAATGATCCGGGTCAGGGGGCGGGCCACGGCGTTGCTGAACCGGAAGGCCAGGAGCAATGCCCCGCCGAGAAGCCCGAGCCCCACGATCCCGAGGACGGCCAGGCTGTTTTTGAGGTCCGCCGAGGCCCGGCCGTCGATGGTCTCGACCAGCTCGAAGAACTCGGCGACCGGGCTGGTAACCGCGATGGTGTAAACCTGGCCGCCCACCCGGAGCGGCTTGAAATAGGCGTATTTTTTGACGCCCTCGAAGGTATAAACCGCCTGATCATCCGCCTGGTCCCGCCGCCAGCGATTGAAGAGGTCGGCCAGCTCCCCGTGTTGGGGACCGGAGATGTCCACGCCGTCGGTCACGCTGTACCGGGGATGGCTGACCAGGATGCCTTCCGGGCTGATGATGTAGGCGTACCCCGTCTTGCCGTAAACCCGGTCCTTGAGGCATTCCCAGACGAGGTCCCAGTCGAGGACCACTGACGCGGCTCCGGCGAAAGTCTCGTCAAAAAAGACCGGCGCGGTCACGGTCAGGGAAGCCCCCGCCTCGGTGGCCTCGACCGGTGAAAAATGGGTCCTGCCCGCCTTGAGAGCCGCCAGGGTCGCGGAGCTCAGCGGCGCCGGATCGACGGGGGCGTCGCCGATGGACAGGAGACGGGTTCCATCGGGGCCGATGCACCCGATGGACCGGTAGAGGGGCATCCCCTTTCCGTCGATCTCCCGGCGGGCCCCACCCAGGATCGACTCGATCTCGCTTTTCAAAAGCCTTTCCGCCATGTCCGCCTGGGAAAAGTCGTCCATGTACCCGGTGGCCAGAATGATCCACTCCCAGGGCTCAAAATAGGCGTAGGCCAGAAATTTTCGCCGTCCGTCGAGCGGGTAAGTGATCAGCCCCGTTTTCCGGGCGCGATGCTCGTCGACGATCTTCTGGAATTCCGGGATATGGAGGTCGGTCACGACGTTTTTTCCCCGGAAATCGGGCCGGGGATGGATGATCAGCGTCGCATCGGGACTCATGACGGCGGCATATCCGGTCTCGCCGATGGTGGTATTGACGATGGTCTCTTCGAGCTTAGTGAAATCGGCCTTGTCCAGCCCCACGAAGAGCATCCCGATGACCTCGCCATCCTCGTCCGTCAGCGGAGAAAAGGCCCCTAAAAAGGATTGTTCGCCGAGCTCGACGTTCCCCTGATACGGCCGTCCCGCCAGGACCGCTTCAATGGTCGGCAAGGGATTTCCGTCCGGGCCGTCGGCCGGCAGAAAGGCGCCGTCGAGCCGCTCGCCGGAGGGGGATTCAAGGGTGGCGGCGGCCATCAGCATGTCTCCCGCCGGATTCATCTTCTGAAAGACGGCACAGGCCGATCCGGTGACTTCGGCCACCGTGTCCACGAACCGAAACCGGGCGTCCTCGTCCGTGGGGATCATCGGATCAAAGCCGATCTCGAGAATGGGCAGCCCGACCGATTCCGTCGCCCCGGTGAAAAGGTTCCGGACTTCCCAGATGTGGCTGAGCGCGGTGGCCTCGATTCCGGTCCGGGAGTCGAGGACATATCTGGCCATGGCTATATCCGTGTCGAGCTTTTTGGCGAGGAGATCGTTTTGGACGTGGCAGATGTGGAGAATCCCGGAGACGATGCTCCGGGCCTCGTTTTCAACCATCCGGTTGATGATCTCGTTTTTCCCGGCTCGGGCCGCGAAATAGCCGAGGGCGTTGCTGGATGCGGCCAGCCGCCAGGCGTCCCGTTCGGCGGTGTCGATGAGATTCCGGACCGTCTGCCGGTCAAAGCTGACCCCGGCTTCGAGGACCGCCACCGCCTGTTGGGTGAGGGCATCCCGGGCGAGCGACAGGGTAGCGTCTCCAAAGGACCGGAACTGGATTACGCTGAGGAGCCCCACCAGGAGGACCGACAGGGAGATCAGGAAGGAAAAGAGCAGCAGCAGCCGGATACGCAGTGAAAGGGACTGGATCACGCCGATCGCCTCCTTTCGGTTGCTTTGGAACTCCAATCGGGCAAAATGCACCCGAAAACCAACTCACCGAACCGTTTCGGCTGCCTTCAGTTGTCAATCAATTCGCCGATGGCGTCAAGGAAATCCTTGAAAAAATGATACAAAGCGGGATGCCGCCCATGCGGTTTTCCGAGAGCGAGGGTGTTCAGCCGCCTGGGTCAGGGACAGGGCCAGGCAAGCGCCGAAGGCGCGAATTGATAAAGGCCAGGGCAACGCCCTGGTAACCGGC
>CAZWGY010000561.1:0-2987 GCA_964633575.1 uncultured Desulfobacteraceae bacterium | reverse complement strand
GGGCGTTGCCCTGGCCTTTATCAATTCGCGCCTTCGGCGCTGACCTGGCCCTGTCCCTGACCCAGCGGGGATGGATTATGTATTACGATGAGGGCGGAGCCCCGGTTTATCCGGAGATGTGAGACGGCCCGCTCGAACGAGGAGAATGTCCGACCCTGAACGACCCAAACAGGTAACCATGACCGAAGCGACCATCCAGAACGTAACCGAAGCCCTGATGCTCATGGCGGTCTGCGCCGGGGCGTCCGGGTCCAACCCGGTCTCCTGCAACCGGGCTCGGATGGCGTCGTTGGCCCTCGGGTGCAACCCCTTTGCCGATGACGTGGCCGGGATCGTGGAAAGCGTATCGGCGCTAATGACCCGGATGGACCGCGTGATGGGCCGGCACGGCATCGAGACCTCGGTGGCCATGGCCAAGGACGCCCTGAGCCCCCCGCTCCGGGAGACCGCCTTTGTCTGGGCCGTGGAAATGATCTTGGCCGACCGGGAGGCCGAGCAGAGCGAGCGTGACTTTCTGCGCTACCTTGCCCGGACCTTCGAGATCCCGGTCAGCACCGCCAGAAAGATCATCGACGTGACCGTGATCCGGAACCGGGCTCCGGCGCTTTGTCGATGTTCTGATGCGGCTGAGGAGGCATAGACCTAGCCCATCGGTCCGACAATCCCCCCTTGCAATTTTTCCCCACTTCGCCTAAAGTCCGACATTCTGGTCGAAAGCCGTTTTCCCGTGCGACCATTTGAAAGTCGGCTACCGGTTCGACCCCTTGCGCGGCTTCATCCAAAGGGGCGTTCAGATCGACCTCCACCCCCTAACGCATCTGAAAAAGAAAGGTTGCCGTGATTCCGATTTTTATGACCCCGATGAAAGCCGCTTCTAACTTCGCCTATGCCGCGATCCGTCAGAGCCTGGCCTTTGGCGACACCGGCCTGGAGCTCTGGCGGTATGGCATTGATTTCTCCCAGCGGGCCGTATTGATGGCCGATGTCCTACGCCGTCGGGGCAATCAATACTTCGAATACAAGGAAGCCGGGCTGCCGCCCATTACCCCCTTTCCCCTCGAGGTGATCCAGGATGGCCGGAGCCTGGACCGGCCGGTGAACCGGACCCTGGTTCGGATACAGGACCGGCGGACGATGGAATCCGGCCGTCAAAAGCCCTGGTCCGAGCAGACGAAGCGGCCGATCATCTTCCAGGACCCGGACGCCGGGCGCGGGCTGATCAGCGCCTCCCGGAACACATCTGAAATCGGGCTGGCCATTGACACGGGGCACCCGGCTTTCCTGATCCTGGTCCAGCCGGAAACGGTCCCGGGCCAGACCATGGATGACCTGACCGCCGCTACCCGGGTCTTCACCGAAACCGTCCGCGAGCTCTGTCCTCACGAGAAGCCCCCGGCTTATGTGGGCAATTGTCAGGCCGGCTGGCAAATGGCGTTGTCGGCGGCGCAGTCGCCGGGCATCGAAGGGCCGCTGGTCCCGGTGGGCGCGCCGCTGTCCTACTGGTCCCGGGGGGAGGAAAACCACAGCCTCCGGTTTTCCGGCGGCCTTGGGCTCGGAACCTGGGCCGCGCTCTTCATGGGGGATATCGGGGATGGGGTCATCGACGCGCTCTCCCCGCTCACCTTCGAGGTCTTTGACATCGATCGGCACCCGGTCCTCGACAGCCTCAAATGGCTCCAGGAGGTGGACAACGAGGGGAAAATCGCGGTCTTTCTCACTCAGCAGAAGTGGATCTACGGGTTTCACGAGATCGGGGCCGATCAGTTCTATTGGATCATCCGGGAGTTGTTTGTCGGCAACAAGCTGGAGCGGGGTCTGGTGACGCTTGACGGCCGTCCGGCGGACATGAAGCAAATCCGGAGCGCCATTGTCTTCACCTCGTTCGGCGACACCATTACCCCGGTGCCCCAGGGGATTGGGTGGATTCCGCGGGTCTGGTCGTCGGTTGATGAGATGAAGGCGGCCGGCGTCAAGCTGGCGCTGATCCAGCATCCCCAGGCGGGTCATCTGGCGATCTTTGTATCAGCCAAGGTGGCGGACCGGGAGCACCGGGCGATCATCGGCGTCCTGGGCGACGATTTCGACTCCCTGCCCCCGGGCCTCTACAAGATGGACATCACCGAGGCGGGGGACCATCCGCCAGCCTACATCACATCGTTTCAGGAGATGGACATGGATGAGATCCGGGAGATGCTCGACGACTCCGACCGGCCCCTGTTTCACCGGGCGGCGGTTGTCTCCGAGGCGGTGGACCAGCTCTACCGGAAAACGGCCCGGCCCTGGGTCCGACTGATTTCTACTCCGGTGTCCGCCGAGCTTTTCCGGCTGCTTCACCCCATGCGGTTTCGGGTTTCCTTCTGGGCGGACCAGTGTCATCCCCTGGCGTCGGCCATCGAGACGGGGGCGGAGATGATCCGGGATAACCGGCAACCGGTCCCGGCGGACAACCTGGGCTTCCGGACCGAACGGGCTTTCCGGGAGCTTCTGGCCGTGGGCCTCAACCTCTTCCGAGCGGTTCGGGACAGCTCATATCAATGGGCGTTCAACACGAGTTACGGCGATCTCAACCCGGTGATGCGGGTGTTTCTGCCCCGTCATCTGTTTGAAGACGACCGGGTCGATCCGGCCGAGGTTGCCCGGCGGCGGTTTCCGGCTCTTTACCGGGCGTTGGGGGACCTCATGGACCGGGAGCCGGTCTCGGTTTTCCAGGAGATCGCCAGCTATCCGGCCGAGACCTTCGCCAAGTCTCTTGTCAAGGCGGAACGCCCGTGGCGGAACTGGCTCCCGGAAACCCTTTCGGCCGGCGGCTTGAAATTTCCCTGGCCGACGACGCTTATGGACCCGAAGTCCGCTCCTCTGCTGGACTGGCAGGCCCTGTTCAGCCTGGAAACCCTCTCCCGGGAGACCGACTGGAAGCGGCTTTTCAACGGATCGGAAGCGATCTGGACGGACTGGCCCTTATGGGGCAAGGCGGCGGGGGAACGGTC
>CAZWGY010000560.1:0-2988 GCA_964633575.1 uncultured Desulfobacteraceae bacterium | reverse complement strand
GAAACCTCGGAGGTCTCTAATTTTAAATCTTTTCAAATCCTCGCCCAAAAATAAAGGGGAATTTGCAACATCAGCCCCCGTCGAGCTCCGCCCGGACCGCCACCCCCAACTCCTGGCGAGTGTAGGGCTTTTTGACGAAGCGCCCGGTGCCGCGCCGCTGAATCCGGGCCACGGCGTCGGTTTCGGCATAGCCGCTGGCGACCACCACCTTCTGGTCGGGCCGAATGGCTACAATCCGCTGGAAGGTCTCCTGGCCGTCCATCCCCGGCGACATGATCATGTCGAGCAGGATCAGGTCGAAATCCGATGTTTTAACCCGCTCCACCGCCGCCTCGCCCGAGGGGGCCGCATCCGTGACGTATCCCAGGCCCGCCAGGGTCCGGCAGGCGATCTCCCGTTGATGGGGGGTGTCATCGACCACCAGGATCCGTTCCCCCCGGCCGCGGTAGGCATCCACCGGGAGGTCGGGGGGTGCAACCGTCACCGGCTCGTCAACCACCGGAAAGAAGAGCGCGAATTGGGTGCCGCGGTCGCCGCTGGTCACCCGGACGGTGCCGCCGTGATCGGTGACCGTGTTCCAGACCACCGTCAGCCCCAGCCCCGAGCCGCTTTTGCCCATGACCTTTTTGGTGTAAAACGGCTCAAAAATCTTCTCGAGATCCGCCGGGTCGATCCCGGGCCCGTTGTCGGCCACGGTCAGAACGGCGTACCGGCCGGCCGGGACCTCGCCGTCGGCAACAGTCGATTCGGCCACCCGGCGGTTGGCGGTGGTAATCTCCACCCGGCCGTCCGGCGGCACCGCTTCAGTGGCGTTAATCACCAGGTTCATGAGGGCCTTCCGGAAATGGACCGGCGAACCGGCCACGTTCTTAAGGTCCGGGGCCAGGTCGGTGACGAGGCGGACGCCCCTCTCCGGGGCTTCGGTCGAGGCGAGGTACTCCCGGACGACGGTGTTTAAGTTGACGACCTGACGGGTGCCGGCAGCGCTCCGGGCCAGGGTGAGGAGGTCGGAGACGATGGCGGCGGCCCCCAGCCCCGCCTTCCGAACCTTTTCCACCGTCTCCCGGTGGCGGTCGGCGAGGGTGGGATCCATGAGAAGCAGCTCCGGATAGTTGACCACCCCCGACAGGATGTTGTTCAGGTCATGGGCTACACCCCCGGCCAGGAGCCCCATGGCCTCCATCTTCCGGGACCGCTCCAGCCGCTCCATAAGCGCCCCCTTTTCCCGCTCGGCCCGCTTCCGCCGGGAGATGTCGATGACCACGCTCTCGAGATAGCCCTCGGCCTCGTCAAGCCGGGAGGAGAGGCTGGCCCAGAACCGGGTCCCGTCCCGCCGGACCATCCTGACCTCGGTTTCCTCCACCCAGCCCTCACGCCGGACGGTTTCGATGATTCGCTCCCGATCCGCCGGGTTGACGTAAAGCTCGCCGGCAATGCAGTTAGCAAGGCAATCCGCCACCGAGTCGTACCCGATCATAAGCGCGAGCTTCCGGTTACAGGCCAGAATCCGGCCGCTTTCGATCTCGGCCCGGACCAGGCCGACCTGGGCGTTGTTGAACAGGTCCCGGTACCGCTCCTCGCTCACCTTGAGAGCAGACTCGGATTGCCGCCGGATGTGGATGTTGGCCACCAGTAGAAAAACGATGGCCATCAGTGCCACGACGGCCGCGCATAAGGCCCAGATAAGCTGCTTATGAACCGCGTAAAAGGATTTGGGACCATTGATCACGAGACTGTCGGCCGGAAGACGGGACCGGGAAATCCGATGGCGTTCCATGGCCCGGTAGTCAAACATATACCGGTTTGGACTCTCCTTGATCACTGGAATTTCCTGGACCGGCACCCCGTCGAGAATCCGGGCGGCCAGACGGGCCGCCGTCTCCCCATGGGCGTAACCGCTGGTGAGCATCCCGCCGACGATCCCGGTGTTCAGGGTGAAATCCCAGAAGCTGTAAACCGGGGCGGAAGAATGTGAGGCGATGACTCGACAGCCCTCTTCGAGGGACAATCGCGCCCCGTCGGCCGGCGAGGTATATTGAAGCCACAAAACGATGCCGTCCGGGGGCAATTGTCCGAGCTGGACGGGAACATCAGCCAGCCTCAGCTCGTCGAGGAAGGTGAACGACACCCGGTCGGCGTATCGGGGGATCAGCTCGGCCAGCCGGAGAGAGTTGGCCTGGCCGGTCACCGTGTTGTCGGTGACCGCAAAGACCGTCCGGACGTCCGGGTGAAGGGACAGGGCCACGTCAATGGTGCCGGCGATGTCGAAAGATTCCACCACTCCGGTGATGTGAGGCATCTCCTCACGCATGTCGTCCCGGTAGAAATTAACCCCGCAAAAGACCACCGGCGTGTCGGGGAACAGCGCATCGCCGTGTTTGATCAGAAAATGAAGGGCGTGGTCGTCCGACGAGATGATCACGTCGAATCGATGCTTTTGATACTTGACCTCGAAGAGCTCCCGGAGCCGCTCAAGGTATTGGATATGGTAAACCCGCTTGGTGTCCATGTGTTCATAGCGGATCTCGGCGGTCGGAAACCGGTTCCTCAGAACCGACTCGATCCCCTCGGTGATGCCGGCGGTCCAGCCCAGGCCGCTGTGGTAGGAATGGAGGACGAGGACCCTCGGTCCGTCCCCGGAACGACGCTCGGCGGCATCGGTAACCAGGCATGGAATCAACAAAAGCAAAAAGACCAAGAGGAGCCGTTTCATCCATCCACCTAAGCGTTGAGGGGATAAGGGGCCATTGCGCCAACACCCGGCGGTCGGTGGGCCGGGGCGTTGGGCAACCAACGAAGTCGCGGGCCGGCGACGAAGATCGCCATGGAAACCCAAGATTGTCATATCCAGGGAAAAATTGCAATTCCCCTGGGCGGTGACAACCGTTTGCGGGTTGAAGTGGGAAGTGGGATCTGAACCACGCTTGAAAGTTTATCGTGAAAATCCGAGACGCCGGTGCTTCAATCGAAAAATTCAGAACCACGAAT
>CAZWGY010000559.1:0-2998 GCA_964633575.1 uncultured Desulfobacteraceae bacterium | reverse complement strand
GAGCAGATGGGCATACGTCGGGATATGCGGATAGGAGTCGATCGCTTCCGGATCGATCCCCTCGGCCAGGAGCATGGCCTGGAATTCGATATCGACGAGGTCATTGACGTTTCGAGCCACCCGAAGCCTTGTCAGGTCCTGGAGATTGTCGAGCCGACTGGACTCGAGGGCAAAAAAGGCCGAGGCGCTTTCCTGAAAAATCGAAGCCAGAACCACCAGCGGGGTTCCCTGATCCCGGGCAATGAGAATATCGGCGGCGCCCACCCCGAAATCGGCTCTCCCCTCGGCCACCTCGTCCACGGCCTTGAGGATATCGCCATCCGGGGTGATTGCGGACCGGATTTCCACGTCGAACCCGGCCTCGTCATAGTACCCCCGCCATTTGGCCGCGTAGTACCCGGCGAACTGGAACTGGTGATCCCAGCGCAATTGGAGCGTTACCGGCTCGCCCGCGAGGGCGGTCAGGGGCCAGAGGATCAGCATCAGCCAAACGATTCGCGACGTCATCTCAGCTCCCCTCGCCCGCCATCTGCCCGATGTCGGCCAGCAGGCGCATCAGGTCACGTCGGGTAAACGGCTTTTCGATGAACCCGGCAAACCCCCGGCCTTCATACTGAAGACGAATCCCTTCGCGGCTGTAGCCACTGGACAGGACCACGGGGACCTTGCACCCCATTTGCCGAAGGGCGTCAAATGCCTCGACGCCGCTCATTCCGGGCATGCTCAGATCCATCATGATCAGGTCGATTCCGTCCGGGCGAGCCTGGTAGCACTCGATGGCCTCGACCCCACTGGCCGCGACCTGGACGTCGTACCCGACCCGCTCCAGCATCAGCCCAACCAGCTCCCGCACGGCTTTTTCGTCATCCACCACCAGGACCCGGCCACTTCCCCGACCCGGCTCGTCCGAGGGTTCCGGCGGCCCTTCCGCCGATTCCGCCGCCCCTACCGCCTCCGCCGGAAAGAGCACCCGGATGGCGGTGCCGTGTCCGGGCCGGGAGGTGACCCGGATGAACCCCTTGTGGGCCTTGACGATTCCCATCACCGCGGCCAGGCCGAGCCCGCGGCCCTGGAATTTGGTACTGAAAAACGGCTCGAACAGCCGCCGACGGACCTCTTCGTCCATGCCGGGGCCATTGTCGGTGACCTCCAGAAAGGCGTACTTCCCCGCTTCCAGAGGCTCCTCGTAGCCCATCCAGACGTCCACCACCGTTTCTTTCAGACCGTCGATGTCGCAGGTTTCGAAGCCGGTGGAGACGTTGACCGTCCCGCCGGTTTCCGGGCTGACGGCCTCCCGGGCGTTGGAAATCAGGCTGATAACCACCTGCTCCAGTTGAGTCCGGTCGCCCGCCACCGCGGGACGGCCGTCATCAAGGCGGACGTCGAGACCAATGCCACCGGGCATGTCTGACCCGAGAATCCCGGCCACCTCAGTGACCACCGGATTGATCTCGACCGGGACCGGCACGAAATGGCCCTTGCCGGAATAGGCGAGTATCTGATGGACCCGCTCGGTGACCCGGACCGATGCCTTCCGGGCCTCTTCCAGACATTTCAGGATGCTGGAGGATGGATCGATCTCCGCCATGGCCATATCGAGATTGCCGATGATGATCATCAACATATTATTGAAATCATGGGCGATCCCCCCGGCCATGACCCCGAGGCTCTCCAGCCGCTGAAGCTCCAGAATCCGCCGCTCCATCTCGAGCCGCTCCCGTTCCGCTTTTTTCCGGGCGGTGATGTCAACTCTCATGACGGCCACGGCGGAGATATCCCCCCGGTCATCCAAAACCGGCGAGATAAGGGTATCGTTCCAGACCCCCTCGTGCTCGTCCTCGTATCGGGCCACCGTCTTCGATTCCAGGACCTCCTGGAACTGGGCCCGCCGACGGGCGGCCACCTCGGGGGAAAGCAGATCCCAGATCGGCGTGCCGATGATCTCAGGGACCGTTTTGTCGAGCCGTCGGGCCAGGGTGTCGTTGGCATCGAGGCAGATCCCGTCGGTATCCAGAAGAAACGCGGCGGCGGTGGGGACATTGAGGAGAGTTCGGGCGGTGGCCTCGCTCCGCCGGAGATCCGCTTCGGCCCGCCTCCGGTCGGTCACCTGCTGAATAAAGGCCATCAGCCGGTCCGTGTCCAGCGGCTTGGTCTCGTATCCGACGATCTGCTTCCGGTTGACCGCCTCGGCCGCGCTTTCAATGGATGCGTGGGCCGTGATGACGATGTAATCGGCATCCATCAGATCGGAGAGGTATCCCTGTAGCTCCAAGCCGTCCATGTCCGGAAGCTTGTAATCGACCAGCACCACGTCAAAAGCCCGTTCGCGGCAGAGGCCAATGGCCCCCTGTCCGTCATAGGCCGCCGACGCCGCGTATCCCTTGACGCTCAGGATGTCCCGGATGTTCTCCGCGAGGTCCTGATTGTCATCCACCACCAAAATCGTCATGGGCTCATGCATTTCTCGCACCTCCGTTTATGAATTCTCCAGAAACTTTGAATGGCTTTAAATGATTGTGAATCTCAGGCATGTGTATCTCGATGGGAGCCCGATGGGCTCATTCAGACGGGGTATTCGATCTTGAACGCGCCGCGGTATGCCGGGAAAGCGAAGACAACCGGTCCATCCATTTGAGAATAGTAAAAGGGCGAGGGGATGGAAAGGATAAAAATAAGGAAAATAGATTTTGAAGATAGGCTATCGGGATGGTTTGGGGAGGGGGAAGCCTTCGGTGTCTATCCGTGAGGAATGGGGGATTTAACCGTCTGGAAGGGGACGCCCATCCCGGCATTGATCAAAGATCAAGGTTTGTGCCGGACTCGCGCTTCGTTTATCCGCGGATTGCGCGGATTTTCACAGATTTTTTTGTTTTTTAATCTGCGTCCATCCGCGTAATCCGTGGATAGAATAGCTTGTGTATTACAATGAGGGCTCCGCCCCGGTCTGGTATGTTCAGCCCCTTCGGGGCTGGCCCAGACCGGCGGGATTAACCGAGAC
>CAZWGY010000558.1:0-3001 GCA_964633575.1 uncultured Desulfobacteraceae bacterium | reverse complement strand
CCGCAGTAGGAGACGGTGGCGCTGACCATGAACGACGTGACCGTCAACAGGATCAGGGTGGCGGCCGTGGTGTTGACCCCCATGGTCGATGCCATCTCCCGGCCCATGAGCAGCAGGTTCATGACGTGAGACAAACCGAAGACGACCAGGAATCCGGGCAGGACCAGGGCGGCCAGCATCGCCGCCTCCCCGAGGCTTGCCAGGGACAGGTCCCCCATGAGCCAGAACAGGATGTTGTGGAGCCGGGCGTCCTGGGTCAGGGAGACAAGGAACATAATCCCGGCGGAGCAGAACGCATTGAGCATGACGCCGGACAGGAGCAGGGCGTCCTTCTGGAGCCGGTCGGCTCCCGATGCCATGGCCACCACCAGAATCAGCGTCGCCATGGCCCCGGCAAAGGCGCACAGAAACACCCCCGGAAACCGGGCAAAGCCCATCATGATGCCGATGATGGCGCCCACCGCCGATCCTCCGGATATTCCCAGAATGTAAGGCTCGGCCAGCGGGTTCCGGAGCAGGGCCTGGAAAACCAGCCCGCCCAAAGAAAGGCTCGATCCCACCAGGGCCGCCAGCAGGACCCTAGGCAGCCGGATACGCCAGACGATGTCCGCCAGCATGAGGTTTTCCGCTTTCCCGCCCGTGAGGACGGCCAGCACATCGCCGATCCCGCCCAGGCCGCTGGAGCCGGCCCCCACGCCGATAACGCCGGCCACGATCAGGGCAGCGGACAGAACCAGAAAAACAGCCGTCAATTTTCGATAGAGCGGCGGCATTCACTCATCTCCCGGTCGGTTTAAATCCGGATGGATCAGACCGAACAGCAGCTCCAGCCCCGTCACCATCCGAGGCGTGGGCCGGTCGAAAAGATTGGAATCCACCAGATGAATCCGGCCCTCCCGCGCCGCCGGCAGGTCGGTCCACCGCTCCCACTCCCGCATCATGGCTTTGAAGGCGTCGCCCCGGGCCATGGATGTGACAATGATGACCTCCGGGGCCAGGGCCAGCACCTGCTCACGGCTCAGGCGCGGATAGGGGACCTCGCCGACGGTGAGGTTCCGGCCCCCGGCGGTCTCGATCAATTCGTGGATGAAGGTGTCCGTTCCCACCGCCACGATGGGCTGAATTCCGATCTGAAAGAACACACCGGGGCGATGGGCTGCTCCGGCCGCGCGGCGACGGACCCGGTCGATCCGGCCGCCCATCTCCCGGGTCAGGGCCTCGGCCCGGTCTCCAGCGTTCAGGAGAGCGCCGATTTGTTCGATGGCCGTCATGACGGTGTCCAGGTTCCGGGGATCGACCGCGAAAACCGGGATTTCGAGCCCTTCCAGCCGCCGGACCACCTCGATGGGGTTGCCGTCCTTGACGGCGATGCAGAGGTCCGGGGCAAGGGCCGCGATCCGTTCCAAATCCAGGTGAACGTAGGACCCCACCTTGGGCAGCCGGGACGCCGCTTCCGGATAATCGCTGAACCGGGTGACGCCCGCCAGCCGGTCGTCTTCGCCCAGGGCAAAGACGATCTCGGTGATGCTCGGGGCCAGGGCGACCACGCGCCGGGGATTGTCGGGGACGCTGACCGTCCGGCCCGCGCCGTCCGTCATTCGGCGGGCCGCTCCGTCCGGGGGTTCGGCATGGGCGGCGGCCGCGGCAATCACGACAACCGCCCATCCGATTCGGAGCGCCGGCATCCAGCTCCGGAACAGGGCAAGAGTGAGCCTTACCATCCGAAACGGGTCGCTCCGATGAAGCAGCCGCCGCCCCCGCCGCCCGAGTCGTTGTCATCATCGACGCCCGCCGGCGGGGCGGTCGGTTCGGACACGAACACCACCTGAATCGGATCGAGGACCGTGCTGATCGTTTCATCGACGCGGTCGTCGGCCGGGTTCAGAATCACCACCTCGGCGTCCGTACTGTTGCACACCCAGAGCATCCCGTTGGCGTCGGCAAACGCCCCGGCGTTCATTCCCGCGATGCTCTTGCCCGTAAGATAATCGTTGGCCGGCCCTGAGACATCGCCGGTGATCGGGTTAAACGCATACAGGGTGTTGTCTCCCCATCCCGCGTAGCCGATGAAATAGCCTTTGTCGGCGGACGTGATGGCCATCCCCGAAATGTTTCCGTAGGGGTGGTCCCCGGCGTCTCCGTCGTCCACCACCATTTCGACCTCATGAGTCAGTGGATCGATCCGGACGATCCCGCCGGTGTAGTCCGGGTTCCGTCCGGCCCAATCGGCCCCCAGGTCGCCCGATCCCTGGACGTAAATCCCGCCCCCGATTTCCTGAATCCCCATGGGGTTTTTGATGGGCAGCTCAATGCCAGCTATGATGTCGCTGGTTGCCGTGTGGATTTCTTCATCGGTGATCGCGTCAAAGACCGCCACATAAGCGTTGTTGACCGGTACGAAATTTTCCAATCTCTGACAGACGATGAACAGTTTGCCGTCAACAATGGCGCCGCCGGACATTTCCGGGATGCCGTCCTCATCCGCATAAGCGCTCAGGTCCAGCTCGCCGGTTTTAAAGCCAGCCTGACGGGTTGCCGACGGGTTGACGATCCAGGCGGTGGGCTTGCCGTATCGAAGGAGATACGCTTTGGATTCATCAACGAAAATCAGGCTGAGGGGATTGCTGGATCCTTCCTCACCCGGATCGTTGGAGGAAAACTGCCAGATGGGCGTTTCCGGGGCGTCGATGTCAAACTTGGTCAGATTGTCCGCCTGAAATCGTTCGATCCGGTAAAAATACCGGCCATGAGCCGACAGGGCGATGTCCGAAACACTCGTGGGCAGCAATTCGTTCCGGACGGTTCGCGGACCGCCCATCGGATCGACGGATATCACCGAATGGGCCGCGCTGCCGTAGTCCGCCGCCACCGTGGCGACGACGGCTTTTTGGGCCGCCGCTGGAGCTGACGCTCCGAGCAGGCCAAAGCACGACAAAACCGCCAGCAACCGAATCCACATTTTCCCTTGTCGTCTTTTCATGGACACTTCCTCCTTTGTCAC
>CAZWGY010000557.1:0-3005 GCA_964633575.1 uncultured Desulfobacteraceae bacterium | reverse complement strand
CCGCGTTGCGCTCAAAATTTTATCCTCGGAATAACGGTCGCGGCTCGGAACCGGGACTCGGAACCGGGGCTCAGAGCCGCGTCCGTCAGGGAGCGGCAACCCCACGTGCCTAGCCTCGACAACGATTTCGATCCCGATCCCGATCCCGATTTCGATTTCGATTTCGATTTCGATTTCGATAGCGATAGCGATAACCCATTACCTATTACCCATTACCTTATGCTGGGTTTTTAATCTTGACCCCGACCCAAGGTTATCATAAATCAACACTTGAACCGGTTAGGATGAGCGGGAGCGGACATGATTACGGAACTTCCAATCAAGCGGCGTTTTTACTATCGGATTGCGGTTTTCCTGGGGGCTCTGGCGGTTTCGGGCCGGGCCGAGGCCTGCGGGGGCTGCGTTGCGGCGATGGTCGATCAGTTCCTGCCGCCCGTGCTGGCCTGGTCGGCATTCGCCATCGCCTGGTTTCTGATCGTGTCGGCGGTCTCTACCTTTCACGAACAGCGGATCGCCGGGCTCCCGCACCTCGGGGTAGCGATCCTGCTGGTGGTCGGTCTGGTGATCCTGGGATCGATGTTCATCGGTCCAATCGGTGTCCTGCTGCTGCTTTTGCCGTACCCCGTCGTGGTGTTAAAGCCGTATTTCGAGACGGACGAGGCGGTCATGAGCCGTGAGCTCGCCGCGGCGCTCAAGCCCATCAACGTCGTCAGCCTGGTCTGCATTGCCGGGTTGATCGGGTGGAGCGTCTATATTCACAACACCCGGACGACGGCCGACTTTCTGCTTCAATGGGAGAATACCCATATCGGCCGGAATCAGATCGATCAATTGGCCGAGGCAGGCCCCGAAGCCCTCCCGGATCTAAGGGCCATTGTCGATCAGGCTACGAATCCCGCTAACCGGGTTATCGCGGCAAAACGGCTGGCGGAGATCGGGGACCCGGAGGTCGATGTCCCCCGGCTGATCGGAGCGCTGGAAGGGTGCGGCGACGATCCGGACCGGCGATCGGAGATCGGGGCCGCGCTGGGGGAGTTGACCGGGTTGGCGCTGCCTCCGGCGACCCCCGCGCCGGTCTGGCGTGAGAAATGGGAAGGGAGTCGGGATGAAACTGATCCTCACGAACGACGACGGGATTGACGCTCCCGGCCTGGAAGCCCTCCGGCGGGCCGTCATGGACCTGGGGACGGTGATCCTGGTGGCTCCGGAGGCCGAGCAATCCGGGGTGGGCCATCAGGTGACCGACAGCGTCCCGCTCCGGGTGGACGAGGCCGATCCGGTCCGGGTCATCGTGGCCGGGACCCCGGTGGACTGCGCCCGGGTGGCCCTCCGTCGGATTGCTCCGGACGCGGACTGGCTGATCTCCGGGATCAACCGGGGCGCCAATCTGGGGATCGACACCTTCACATCCGGAACCGTGGCCGCGGCTCGGGAAGCCGCCGCCCTGGGCTGCCGGGCCATGGCCATTTCCCAGTACGTGGCCAAAGGCGCCGAAGTGGACTGGGAAGTCACCCGGCATCATGCGGCCTGGGTGATCCGGGCCCTCATGGAGACCGATCTGGCGCCGGGGTCGTTCTGGAACGTCAATCTCCCCCATCCCCAGACCCTCGGGGATCTGCCGAACCTCTGCTTCCGCGACCTCGACCCGAGCCCCCATCGATTTACCTACCGGCGGGATGGCGACGTCCTGATCTACGAAGGCGACTTCCACGGCCGGCCCCGGCTGTCGGGACGGGACATCGACTGCTGCATGGGCGGGATGGTCAGCGTCACCCGGATGGTCATCGGGACCGCCGAATCCCGCTGTCCATGATCCTGACCTTTCTTTCCGTCTTCGCCGATGTGGTCGCCCCGGTTTTCGCTCTGGTCCTGGTGGCCTACCTGGCTGGTCCCCGCTTGTCCCTGGACGGCCGGACCCTGTCCCGGGCCGCCTATTACCTGTTCATCCCCGCGTTTGTTTTCGAGGTCATCCGCCGGTTCGAGGGAGATGTTTCGGCCGCGTTTCGGATGGTCGTCTATATTGCCGTCGTCCACGGGATTCTGGCGCTGGCGGGATGGTCAGTGGCCCGGCTTCTGAAACGGCCGCCCGAGGTGGTAGCGGCCTATGTCCTCATCGCCGTCTTCGGGAATATCGGGAACTTCGGCCTGTCGCTCATCGAGTTTCGCCTGGGGGAGGCGGCCCTGGGGGCGGGGACGGTCTATTTTCTGGCGATCATGACGGTGGCCTTCGTCATCGGGGTGACGACGGCGGCGAGGGTTCGGGGCGGCTCGATGGGCGCGGCCCTGGCCGTCTTCCGGACCCCGCCGATCCTGGCCATCCTCCCGGCGGTCCTCTTCCGGGTCACCGGTTTGCCGGTCCCCCCGGTGATCGGGCGGATGACCGGCCTTTTGGGCCAGGCCATGATTCCGGTGATGCTCGTGGTCCTGGGGCTTCAGCTTGCCGAGTCGGGTCGGCCCCGGATCACGGCCGATGTCTGGACCGCCGGGGCCGTCCGCCTCCTTGCCGGGCCGCTGATCGCGGCGGTCCTCGCGGTCCCCTTCGGGATGGCCGGGGTCGAACGGGCCGCCGGGATCATGCAGGCGGGGATGCCGGTGGCGGTGATGACGACCATCATCGCCCTGGAGTACAACACGGCCCCGGCCTTCGTGACCCACACGATCCTCTTTTCCACGGCGGCCAGCCTCTTCACCCTCACCGTCGTCCTCTCCCTCGTCTGAATCGGCGCGATAGCAGCTCTTCCGGCCCCGACCAACCCCTACCCTAAAGGCTATGCCTGACACACGCTTGACACCGGGAACGATGCCCGCCAACCAGGGCGCTGCCCCGAATATTGAGACCTCCGAGGTTTTGTTTGGGAAGACCTACAAGGTTTTGGAAACCTCGGAGGTCTCTATCGGCGCCTGGGAGCGAGTGCGTCTCGCCCATAAGTCGTAGGGGCGGCCCTTGCGGCCGCCCGCGATGGGCAACCACGCGGGTTTGCCCGCACATGGGGAGACCTCCGAGG
>CAZWGY010000556.1:0-3014 GCA_964633575.1 uncultured Desulfobacteraceae bacterium | reverse complement strand
CGGGATTAACCAAGACCTCCGAGGTTTCCAAAAAATTTGGAAACCTCGGAGGTCTTTTCCGCCCGCGATGGGCAACCACGGGGCGTTGTCCTATCTTTATTCTCGGGATGCTATCCGGATCGTTCGGCCGGAGTCGGCTGAATCCAGGCGTTTCGGCGGGCGTCATAGAACCATTTGTCCGGGAAGCCGCGGCGGCGGATAAAGGACGGCTCCTGGAGCCAGTCGAGGAGCTCTTCGTAGGCGTCCCGGACCCGTCGGAATCCCCTGGCGCTCCCGCCGTGGTCCGGGTGGTGGCGGAGGGCCTGGCGGCGGTAGGCCTGCTTGATGAGCTGTTCGGATTCCGGACGGGTCAGGTCACGGGGCTTGAGCTGGAGGTGAATCAGGGCCTTGCCTGAAAACCGGGGCAGGTGGAGCTCCCGGGGCCGGACCGACTCGGCGGAAACCGCATCAGTGGCGGCCTGGGCCAGGACCTCACGGGCGGCCAGGTATCGCTTCCCGGTGGCGTCGTGGGTGGCCCACCAGGCGGTGCCGAGGGCGTTGGCCATGGTGCTGTAATCGTCGGCCGGCGTCTTTTGAGCGGAACGCGGGTAGATGAAGCTGTAAATCCGGTCCTCGCGGCCCGTCAAGAGGTCCATGACGATCACCGCGTCGGTAAAGTAAAAGGTGGCATACCGGGCGTTGAGCGCCTTTAAGAGACCGGTCCGCTGGTTGAGCTTCATCCGGAGGTGTTGCCGGCAATCCACGGAGCAATAGCGTTTCCGGCCCATCCCCTCGATTTGGCCGCAGGACAGGCAGCCCCGGTGGTTCCCATCCCGTCGGGATCTAACGGCCGGCGGGCCGGCGACGGCCGGTTCGGCCGGCTTAGAAGAGATGGAGCCGCCGCCGGTAGGCATCGATGACCTCCTCGGGGTTGTCGGTAATCACGAGGTTCTCGGCGCTCCAGCCGGGAGCCCGGTCCCGTCTGACCATCTCCCGGATCTGCCCGGCCAGGCCCGTCCAGAAATCCCCATAGCCTTCGCTGTCAAAGAGAATCACCGGGACCGGCTCGGTGATGGCGAGCTTCATGTTGCAGAGGGTGATCCCCAGCTCCTCGAGGCTCCCCAGCCCCCCGATATTGAAAATGGGAAACGAGGCGATCTCGAACCACTTCTGCCGGCTGTGGCGGCAGGAATCCTGAAAAACCTGGCAGAAATGGACGTCGGTGGTCATGGGCTGGTCGGTGATGTCGAGGTAGTTGGCTCCGGAGAGAATCCCCCGCTTCCGGGCAAAGGTGTTGGCATGCTCCATGACCCCGCTGCCGCCGCCGGTGACGATCCCCACGTTGCGGCCCCAGAAACCGATGAGGGCGTCCATGAGATCCCCCAGGCGCCGGACCCCGGCCTCGGAGAGGGGCTTGGTGGAGCCGTAAAAGGCGAACAACATCGACTTGTGGAAGTCGGCGAGCCGCTCGGGCATCACGAAATAGCCCTTGCCGTCCCGCATGGTGTGAATCATCAGTCGGTTGTTGAGCGAGGAGACCCAATAGACATCCACCCCGAAGGCCCCGTATTCCTGGAGCCGATGGTGGTCGAGCTGGGATAAAAACGGGCCGTGCTCGCATGAGGGGTTGAAAAAGTAGATGGCTTCCAGGCGCCCCTGGCTGGCCAGGTTGATGATGTCCAGATGCTCCAGGAGATTCGGGAAATACCGGAGGACCAGGGTGGCGGGCGAGTCGGTCTTATGAGCCTTGATGGGGGCCGTGGCATAGGCGTGGGCACAGGCGCTCCGGGCCGAATAGTCCTGCCGGGCCGCCGGGCACTGAGCCTTGGTCACCGGACACGGAGCCGGAGGCCCGTTCAGGTGAATCGGGACCGTTTCCGGGGGGTTCTCCGGGTCCAGGGTGGCGGCCGGCTTGTCCAGGTAGTGGCAGGTGCCGGGACCCACCGATTCGAACCGGCGTTCAAGCCCCCGCATCTCCGAATAGGAGTACCGGATGGCGCCGTTGATGAACCGGCCGGCGGAGGCCGGAGCCCGGCGGGGTGCCCGGTAGATCTTGGCCGAAATGAGCGGGTTAACGATGGGATGGTTCCCCTCGTTGACGATCTCCAGGTAGATCCGGATGCCCCGGGTCTTGATGGGGTCGAGGATCGTGGCCGGGAGGTGGCTGCCCAGGTTAGGCGTGAGGTCGTCGCCGCTCTGGAGAACCACGTAGTGCTCGTTCAAATACATGGAACAGGTGGTGATCACGCCCTGGCCGGCCGGGACCGTCACCGCCCGGACCGCCCGGCGGATCTGATACCGGTTGAGCAACTCCCGCCCTTCCGCCTTGAACAGAATCCGGCGGAGGGTGTCCCGGTCGAGGGGACCCTTGAGGTCGCAGACGACCTTGTGGGGGGCGATGAGAATCCGGCCGTCCCCGGAGACGGTGGTGGATGCCGGGAGCTTCAGCTCGGCCCGCTCGATGGCCGCCACCACGGCGTCTGAGGACAGCCGGGCATCCGGGTCGCAAAAGACCAGGCGGCCCACGGGAAAGCCGGGGGCAAAGCAGTCCTGGAAATCGGAGAGGTCCGGATAGCCGGGGATCACCGACGAGGCCGTGAGGATGAGCCGGGCGGTTTTTCCCTCGAGCCCGTCGGCGCCGGGCGGCTCGCTCGTGATCCGAACGCCGAGCCGGGCGATCCGGGACCGCTCGCTGAACATCAGGTCGTCCGGCTGATGACGGACCCGGTCGGCCAGTTGGTCGGAGAGGCCGAACTCGGCCTCGAAAACCGCTTTCCGGTCGTCGGCGGTGATCACCCGGGTAATCACCCCGTCCGCCGACTGCATGAATCCGCGATAATGGCGTTCTCTTAAGGATGGATGAATCATGGCTCGCTCGTCTAAGGATACTGGGATTTGACGCCCGCTCGGACCCGTGACTCTACGAGCCACGGCCGGGGCTTGTCAAGCGGTTTCGGGTGACGGGCCAGGGGCTCGGTCAATGCCGCGACACCCCGATAGAGACCTCCGAGGTTTTGAAAACCTCGGAGGTCTTT
>CAZWGY010000555.1:0-3015 GCA_964633575.1 uncultured Desulfobacteraceae bacterium | reverse complement strand
TTTACCTCCGAATCGGTCACCGAGGGGCACCCGGACAAGGTAGCTGATTCGGTGTCCGACTCGATTCTGGATGCCATTATCGACCGGGACCCCAAATGCCGGGTGGCTTGCGAGACCCTGGTGACCACCGGCCTGGCCTTTATCGCCGGGGAGATCACCACCGAGTGCTACGTGGACATGCCCCAGATCGTTCGGGAGACGATCCGGGAGATCGGGTATCACTCCTCGCAGATGGGCTTTGACTGGCAGACCTGCTCGGTGATCACCAGCATCGACCATCAATCCCCCGACATTGCTCAGGGAACGGGCAGCAGCATGGGGCTCGACCAGGGGGCCGGGGACCAGGGGCTGATGTTCGGGTTTGCCTGCGACGAGACCCCCGAGCTGATGCCCATGCCGATCACCTTTGCTCACAAGCTCTGCCGTCGGCTGACCACGGTCCGGAAGAACGGGGCCGTCGATTTTCTCCGGCCCGACGGCAAATCCCAGGTGACGGTGGAGTATGAAAACGGAACCCCCAAGCGGGTGGATACGGTGGTTATCGCGGCTCAGCACAAGCCGGATGTCTCCCATGGCGAGCTTCGGGAGGCCATCATTGAAGCGGTGATCAAGAAGGTGATTCCCAGGGAGATGGTGGACGGCGATACCAAATACTTAATCAATTCCACCGGCCGGTTCGTGGTGGGCGGTCCCATGGGCGATTGCGGGCTCACCGGCCGGAAGATCATTGTTGACACCTACGGCGGCCAGGGGAGCCATGGCGGGGGCTGCTTTTCCGGCAAGGACCCCTCCAAGGTGGACCGGAGCGGCTCCTACATGGCTCGCCACATTGCCAAAAACATCGTCGCGGCCGGTCTGGCCAGAAAGTGCGAGGTTCAGATCGCCTATGCCATCGGCGTGGCTCAGCCGGTGTCGGTGCTGGTGGATATGATGGGGACCGGGACGGTGTCCGAGACCCGGATGCGGGAGGCCGTCACCGAGGTCTTCGACCTCCGCCCGGCGGCCATCATCGAGTACCTCGACCTTCTCCGGCCCATCTACCGGGCCACCGCCGCCTACGGCCATTTCGGCCGGAGCGAGCCCGGCTTCTCCTGGGAACGGACCCATCGGGTCGAGGAGCTCAAAGCCAAAGTCGGGTGATTGCCGCTCCGCCGGGGGAGCGGGCTTCCCCGGCGGAAACGACTGAATTGGCGGGGGGATGCCCTCGCCTCAAGCTTTGTCGGGGGAATGCCCCCGGCAACGGGGGACCCATGAAAAGCGACATCAAGGATATCGAGCTGGCCGATGCCGGCGCCCGCCGGATCGAGTGGGCGGCTCAGAGCATGCCGGTGCTTCGTCGGATCAGGGAACGGTTTGCCGAGCAACAGCCCCTCGCCGGAGTGGTGGTCGGGGCCTGTCTTCATGTAACCACCGAGACGGCCGAGCTGATGCGAACCCTGAAAGCCGGCGGCGCGTCGGTCTATCTCTGTGCATCCAACCCCTTGAGCACCCAGGATGACGTGGCCGCCTCCCTGGTGGCCCACGACGGCATCCCGGTCTTTGCCATCAAGGGCGAGGACCACAAGACCTATTACAGCCACATCAACGCGGTCCTCGACGCCGGACCGCACTACACCATGGACGACGGCGCCGATCTGGTTTCGACTCTCCATTCGGAACGGGCCGACCTGATCGCCGGGGTCCGGGGCGGCACCGAGGAGACCACCACCGGGATCATCCGGCTCAAGAGCATGGCGGCCGACGGCGCCCTGAAGTATCCCATCATCGCGGTAAACGACGCCCGGACCAAGCACTTCTTCGACAACCGGTACGGCACCGGCCAGAGCACGGTGGACGGGATCATCCGGGCCACCAACCGGCTGATCGCCGGGTCCCGGTTCGTGGTCTGCGGCTATGGCTGGTGCGGCCGGGGCCTGGCCATGCGGGCTCGGGGGATGGGCGCCAACGTCCTGGTCACCGAAGTGGACCCCACGGCGGCCCTCGAAGCGGTCATGGACGGGTTCACGGTGATGGCCATGGCCGATGCCGCTCCCATTGGCGACATCTTCTGCACGGTCACCGGGAACATCAACGTGATCCGGCGGGAGCATTTCGAGGCCATGAAGGATGGGGCCATCGTCTGCAATTCAGGCCACTTCAACGTGGAGCTCGACCTCGAGAGCCTGGCGGAAATGGCCGAGTCCCGGCGTGAGGTCCGGCCCTTCGTGGAGGAGCATCGTCTCCCCGACGGAAGGCGGATCAATGTCCTGGGCGAGGGCCGCCTCATCAACCTGGCGGCGGCCGAGGGCCACCCCTCCAGCGTCATGGACATGAGCTTTGCCAATCAGTCTCTGTCCATCGAGTACCTGACCGCTCACGCGGGCGAACTCTCCAACGCGGTTTACCCCGTCCCCGACGAGATTGACCGGCAAATCGCCGCCGAAAAGCTCGCCGCCATGGGCGTGGTCATCGACCTCCTGACCGACGAGCAGGAGCGGTACCTGGCCTCCTGGACCATGGGGACCTGAAGCGATCCCCGGAAATTAGTAGGGGCGGTTCGCGAACCGCCCCTACTTATTTGGTGGTCATCACAAAGGCTCCGTCCCAGTCCGAGGCGGGCGGAGCTTCCCGGAATGTTTCGCAGCGGGCCAGGATGGTCCGGGCCGGGCCGTCGTCGGGCCGAAGGTTCAGGACTTGCCCGAAGGCTTCGACCGCCCCGTCCCAATCCTGCGACCGATAGGCGGCTAACCCCGTTTCATAGGCCGTCACCACCTCCCGGATGGTCGGATCGACTTCGGCAACCCGGCCCATCAGCTCATAGACCCGGATGGGGTCCTTTTTTCCCAGCAGTTGGATGTGGTCCACCTCCCGGACCAGAAAGTCATCCCCGGCTTCCCGGCGGGTCCGCTCTCCAATCAGAGAATAGGTGCCGTAGATTTTGTTGACCCCTTCGAGCCGGGCGGCGGTGTTGACCGTATCCCCCATCATGGTGTAGTCCATCCGGTTTTTCGATCCCATGTTGCCCACCACCGCCGG
>CAZWGY010000554.1:1532-3016 GCA_964633575.1 uncultured Desulfobacteraceae bacterium | reverse complement strand
GCCCGCTCGACGGCCCGCCGCCAGCCGCGAAGGCATTGGTCCACCTTCTCCTGGGACTGGCTGAGCTGGAAGGAACGGTCCTCTTTCCAGAACGCTTTGATCTGGTCGGTGTCTTTCCAGACGCCCACGGCCAGGCCGGCCAGGAAGGCGGCGCCCATGGCGGTGGTCTCGACGTTTTCGGGCCGGCTCACGGTCACCCCCAAAATGTCGGCCTGGAACTGGCAGAGATAGTTGTTGGCGCTGGCGCCGCCGTCAACCCGGACGATTTTGGTTTTAATCCCCGAATCCTGGGTCATGGCCGTCAGGAGGTCGTTGGCCTGGTAGGCCAGGGCCTGGAGTCCGGCCCGGACGATGTGGTTTTTGGTGGTGCCCCGGGTCAGGCCCACAATGATTCCCCGGGCATAAGGGTCCCAGTGGGGCGCCCCTAAGCCCACGAAGGCCGGGACGATAAAGAGCCCTTCGCTGGATTTGATGGCGGTGGCCATCTCTTCGGTTTTGGCCACATCCGAAAAGAGGTTGAGATCGTCGCGCATCCATTGCATCAGGGCGCCGGCGATAAAGACGGCGCCTTCCAGGGCGTAAGTCACCTGGTCGCCGATCTGCCAGGCAATGGTGGTGAGGAGGCCCGAAGGCGACGGGATCGGCTCGCCGCCCGTGTTCATGACCATGAAACAGCCGGTGCCGTAAGTGATCTTGGACATCCCCTTTTCATAGCCGGCCTGGCCGAAGAGGGCCGCCTGCTGATCCCCGGCGACGCCGGCGATGGGAACTTCGGCGCCGAAGGTCGCCTTGTCGGTCTTGCCGATAATTCCGCTGGATGGTTTTACGTCGGGGAGGGTGTCTTCGGGGATGCCGAGTTTCTTGAGGATCTCCGGCTCCCATTCCAGGGTATGGATGTTGAAGATCATGGTCCGGCAGGCGTTGCTCACGTCGGTGGCGTGGACCTTGCCGCCGGTGAGATTCCAGATGAGCCAGGAATCGACGGTGCCGAATTTGAGCTTGCCCTGGCCCGCCAGCTCCCGGGCCTCGGTGTTGTTCCGGAGAATCCAGCGGATCTTGGAGCCGGAAAAGTAGGCGTCAGTGACCAGCCCCGTCTTTTCCCTGATGACCTTGTCGAACCCTTCGGCCTTCAGCTCGTCGCAGTAGTCGGCGGTGCGACGGCATTGCCAGACGATGGCCTTGCCCACGGGCTGGCCCGTCTCCGCGTGCCAGGCGATCACCGTCTCCCGCTGGTTGGTGATGCCGATGGCCGCCACGTCCGCGAGCGTCAGGTTCGCCTTTTTGAGGGCCGCTTCCATGGTGTTTTTCTGGGTCCGCCAGATGTCCTCGGCATTCTGCTCCACCCAGCCGGACTTGGGGTATTGACAGGCAAATTCTTCGTTGGCCATGGCGATGGCCTCGCCCCTATCGTTGTAAAGAATGGTTCGAGAGCTGGTGGTGCCTTGATCCAGGGCCATGATGATCTCAGACATGGTGCGCCTCCT
>CAZWGY010000554.1:0-1432 GCA_964633575.1 uncultured Desulfobacteraceae bacterium | reverse complement strand
TCCCGGCCCAGCTCTTCGGCCATGAGCCGGGCGGTTTCGTCCGCCATGTCGATGCTGGCCCGGGCGTCCAGGAGCAGAGCGCGGCAGCGTCGGGCGAGGAAATCCTCGACCGTCCGGGCCATTTCAGACCGGACGGCCCAGACCACTTCAGCCTTGATGTAGGGCAGGTCGCCGTGGAGTTTTTCCCCCAGCTCGGGGTCGGCCTTGATCAGCTTTTTGATGTGGATGGCGTCGGAACCGTAGTAGTGGAGCGGATCGGCCTTGTCGAAGTGCTTGAGCCAGCCGTGGACCCGGAGCTTTTTGGTCTCGCACTCCCGTTCGTCCAGCCCCGCCACCAGCATGGCCTGGTTGACGGTGTCTTCGGCCATCTTCCGGTAGGTGGTCCACTTGCCGCCGGTGATGGTCACCAGCCCCGATTCGGAGATCACCAGGTAGTGGTCCCGGGAGATGGATGCGGTGTTGTCGCCGTCGCCCGCCTTGACCAGGGGCCGCAGACCGGCGAAAACGCTCTTGACGTCTTCCCTCGTGGGGTCCTTGGACATGTAGATGGCGGCGTGGTCGAGGATGAACTTGATCTCCTCTTCCAGGGGGCGAGGTTCCAGGCTCACGTCGGGAACCGGCGTGTCGGTGGTGCCCACCACCACCTTGTCATGCCAGGGCACGGCGAAAAGGACCCGGCCGTCGGCGGTCTGAGGGACCATAATGGCCGAATCGCCGGGCAGAAAATCATTATCCAGGATCAGGTGGACCCCCTGGCTGGGAGCGATGATGGGCTCAGCCTCGGGGTTTTCCATTCTGAGGACCTCATCGGTAAACACGCCGGTGGCGTTGACCACCACTCGGCCGTGGATCTCGTATTCCGTGCCGTTCTCCATGTCCTTGGCCAGAACCCCGTCGATCATCTCGCCCGACCGGATGAAGCCGGTCGCCCTCATGTAATTGATGGGAACGCCGCCGTGTTCGGCGATGGTCTGGGCCAGGTTGATCGCCAGCCGGGAGTCGTCGAACTGGCCGTCGTAATAAACCACGCCGCCCCGCAGACCCTTGGGCTCCAGGGTGGGAATCCGCTCCAGGGTCTCTTCCTTGGAAAGATGCTTGGACGGCCCCAGCCCCAGCTTGCCGGCCAGCAGATCATAGACCTTCATCCCGGCGCCGTAGAAGGGCCCGTCCCACCATTCATAGTTGGGGACGATAAATGCCTGGTTGCTGACCAGATGAGGGGCATTGCGGATCAAAAGGCCCCGTTCGTGGAGGGCTTCCAGCACCAGGGAGATGTTGCCCTGCCGGAGGTACCGGACCCCGCCGTGGACCAGTTTGGTGGACCGGCTCGACGTGCCTTTGGAAAAATCGTGCTGCTCCATCAAAAGGGTCTTGTACCCCCGGGACGCGGCGTCCACGGCCACGCCCAGGCCGGTGGCCCCGCCGCCGATGA
>CAZWGY010000553.1:0-3026 GCA_964633575.1 uncultured Desulfobacteraceae bacterium | reverse complement strand
GGCGGCCGCAAGGGCCGCCCCTACGACATGCGGGCGGGACGCCCGCGCTCCCAGGGCGCCCGTAAAGACCTTCGAGGTTTCCAAATTTTTTGGAAACCTCGGAGGTCTCACGGCGTGGGGTTGGGTCCTATTCGCTCGCCACCGAGATGGGCCGGAGCGCCTTCGTTACCTCGACCGGGGCATCGATGAGCCCGCCGTCGAGCATGATCCGTTCCGTTTCCTTCCAGGCGGCCCGGTCGATGGTCCCGACGGGAAAGTCGGGGGACGGCTTGACCATCCGGCGGGTGATGGCGAGCTGTTGACGGATCTGGTCGAGGGGCGTGTCCGGATCGTGCTGGTGGATGATCTCGGCGGCGGCGTCGGCGTTTTCGGGGTCCAGAGCCGCTTCCCAGGCGGACAGGAGGGCGTTCAGAAACCGCCGGACGGTTTCAGGATGGTCGTCGAGCATCGATTCAGTGGTCACCACCGAATTGGCCACGAACCGGACCCCGGCCGCGTGGGGGTCGAAAAAGGCGACCGGCTCACCGGCCGCTTTCAGCTTCTCCCCGATGATGATCCCCTGGGCGTTCCGGTAAACGGGCCAGAGGTCCACCCGCCCCTCGTAGAAGGGCGTGTAGTCGTACCGGACGCTGAACAGCTCCACCTCGGACCCGGAAATCCCGGCGCTGGCCAACAGCGCGTTCATGATCGCTTCGTCATTGCCGCCAAAGGTGACGCCGAGGACCTTGCCTTTGAGGTCGGCCGGGGAGTCGATCCGGGTCTTGTCCGGCCGGTATATCCACTGAAGCGGGTTGACCTGGAAGCGCTGGGCGATCACCACCACCGGTGATCCCTTGGCCCGGGCGTGGATAACCATGTCGGCGGAGGCCACCCCGAACCGGGCATGGCCCAGCTCCAGCTCCTTGATGGCGTTCTGCTCGGGGCCGCCCGGCTTGACGGTCACGTCGAGGCCGGCGTCCTTAAAGAAATCGTGCTTTATGGCCCAGAGCTCGCCGACCACCGAAGTGTTGAAAAGCCACTTGAGCCGGTAGGCCATGGGTTCCGACGGCTTGGCACGGGTGGATTCGGGGTCGTCGGATTGGGGGCAGCCGGTCCAGGCCAGGGCCATGGCCAGGCAGAGGACGGCGATGAGGGGAGCGGAAAACCGGTCAGACCGCATCAGGGATCTCCTTTCGACGGATCGACCCGGGCCTGAATCCGCCCGCCGATCCATTCCAACGCGAAGAGGTAGAGGGAGTTGAAGATCCCGATGAGAAAGAGCGCCACCAGGATCCTGGCCAGATCGCTCTGGTAGAGGGCGATCCGGATGCTGTAACCGATACCGGCGGTGGCGGCGATAAACTCGGCCACGATGGTCCCGACCATGGCCAGGGTCGCCGATCCCACAACAACGGTGGTCAGCTTGCCGATGTTTTCAAAGGCCCGGATTCGGACCTCCAGCCGCCAGGTCATCCGGCCGGTGGACCGGTAGAAGTGTTCCACGTCGGCCACCGGTTCGGAAAAGACCCCGATAAAGGAGAGGAGCAGGGGAAAGTAGCAGATCATCGCGGCAATCACCAGCCGGGTGATGATGCCGTCGCCGAGGAGTATGAAGATGATGGGAGCCACCGCGACGATGGGATATGCCTGGATGTTGTAGGCCGCCGCCCGGATCAGGGAGCCGATCCAGGAGGGCGGCCGGCCGACGATGCTCACCGCCGTGGCCAGGAGAATGGACAGGAGATGGCCGACCACCGCGACGCTCAGGGTGTCCAGGACGGCGATCAGGTACCGGCCGAAGACCTCGCCCCCGGTTCGGACGACTTCGGGGGGGCCGGGGATGACGTAGTCGGAGAGGTTGAGGCTGTACTTGATGCCGAAAAGCGCCGAGATCCCCAGTCCGTAAACGAGGAAAAACTGGGATATCCGGCTAAGCGGCATGGACGATCTCCAGCATCGTCCGTTCGAGCCCGTCGCGGTCCGGAGGATCGCCGTCGGCGCCGTCTCGCCCGTCGATCCGGGTCAACTGGGGCCGTCGTCGGACCCCCCGAAGCACCAGAATCTCCCGGCAGAACTGGGCCACCTCGGCCACGTTGTGCGAGATGTAAAGGAAGAGGCGGTCGGGAAAGGTCGCCTTCATGGCCAGGATGATCCGCTGCCGGGTGGCCTCGTCCACGTTGGCCAGGCTTTCGTCCATGATCAACAGGTCGAAGTCCTGGACGAGATACCGGGTCAGGTTGGCCCGGTTCCGCTGGCCCATGGAAAGCTGAGCGTACCGGGCGGATAGATAGTCCCGAAGCCCGAAGGCCGTCACCAGAGCGTCAAGCCGGTCCCGGCGGTCGGCCGGGGTCACGGCGAGGAGATGGTCCCCGATGGGAGACCAGCCCGGCAACCGCTCAGTGTTGTAACAATAGAGGATATCGGCGATGCCTCGCATCCTGATTTCCCCTCCACAACCAGCGCCTCGGCCGGCGATGAGCCGGGCCAGAGTGGTTTTGCCCACTCCGGATGGGCCAAAGAGGGCATGGAAGCCCGGACCGGTAATCCGGCCGGTCAGATGGTGGAAGACCTCGGTCTCGGTGCCGGGGTATCGGTAGGTGATGTCGGTGAATTCGATGTCCATGGTAGTCAGGACTGAGCAATGAGTAATGAGGACTGAGGACCACTCATCACTCAGCACTCAGCATAGGGCTTATATCGATTTTCAGGGCGGGTTTCAAGGTAAATCCGTGAAGGGGTGGGAGGGGGGAATGGGCCGGCGCGATTGCGCCGGCCGCTTTACCGGCTATGGCGAACCAGGCTTGGGCAGGTCCTCCACGCTGTAGGATTTGGACTCGTCAGCGCTCAAAAGGCGCATCTCCTGGCCGCAGCAGACCAGGTCGCCATCGCCGCCATCCAGGATATAGGCCACATTGCCGCAGACATCGCACTTGTAAACTTCGCCTTTTTTAGCCATCCTTCGCTCCTTTCCGTTAAGGGTTGTTTCGTTTGCCAAAACACCCTCACTCTACTATCCCCGCCGCGTGATCGTATATGGGGTAAACTAT
>CAZWGY010000552.1:0-3026 GCA_964633575.1 uncultured Desulfobacteraceae bacterium | reverse complement strand
GCGCCCGGACCGCCGAGCGGGAAGCCAAGGCCGAGGGGTACATCGAGGAGCTGTCGGACGCGGCCCGGGCATACAAAGACGCGGAAACCCGGCTCCAGGACCATCTGAGGGAGATCCGGGATTATACCGCCGCCATCGATCAGCGCCGGGAGGTCCTGAGAATCCATTTCAACGCTGACCGGGAGATCGGCGTCCGGTTTGCCGAATCCCTCCCCGAGATGCGCGAGGAGATTGAGGGGCTCGTTTCCCGGATCGAAGCGGACCTGACCCGGCTCGACGAGACCCTGGCCCGGATGAGGGAACAAATCGAAGCGGTCGAAACTGAGATCGTGCCCCTGGCGTTGAGCGAAGGGTAGCGCGAGGTCGGTGCTGACGCTGATCAATGTCGTCTTTTCCACTAGCGAGGTGACAAATGCAAGCTCAGATAAAACAATGGGGCGACGGCCTTGCCTTACGCATTCCCAGGGTCTTAGCGCTGGATGCCAATTTAAGGCGGGATGAATACGTGGATGTATCCATTGAAAACGGGTGCATCGTGATTACGCCCATTAAAGCAAAAACCGATATTCTTGATGCGCTTCTGGAAGGCGTAACTGAAAGCAATCTCCATGGAGAGGTTGACACTGGAGCGCCCCTGGGCAAGGAAGTCTGGTGAGATGGGAGCTTTGATTACCAGATAACTATGCGGCCGCACCGCCGTCCGACGCTCCCCGGGGACGGCCCCTTCATTCCCTTGGGTCCTTTAATGTCCCTGAACGCCCCTGAAATGCCCCTGAATGTCCCTTCAAACAGGGACCAACCTTTTCGGCCCATTGCCGGAACCCACGAATTGCCCGTCCGTCACCCGCCACGAATTCCCTCGTCCTTTCCATCTTCCGGCATTTTTGGTAGAGTCCCATTTGATGACAGGTGGAATGTATGGACCCACGCGAAGGGACACGGGAGGGGTTTATGACACAATATGATGTCGTGGTCGTCGGATCGGGAACCGGTGGGCAGACCGCCGCCCATGCGTTGAACACTCACGGGCTAAAGGTTGCCGTGGTGGAAGCGAGCGACCGGCCCGGCGGGATCTGTGCTCTGGCCGGGTGCCAGGCCAAGAAATACTTTTACGAGGCGGCCGAGACGGTGGCCCGGTCCCGGCATCTGGCGGACAAGGGGATTGCCGAGACGGCCCGGGGCGACTGGGGCGCCGTCCAGGAGCAAAAATCGGCCTTTACCGAAAACGTGCCCGACGGAACCATCGACGGCCTGATGAGCGAGGGGATCGATTACATCGAGGGCCGGGCCCGGTTCTTTGACGACGGGACCTTGAGCATTGACGGAGAGTCGCTCCCGGCGGATCACGTCATCCTGGCCACCGGCGCCCGGCCCATGCCGCTGCCCATCGAGGGGATCGAGCATGTCATCGACAGCAGCGCGTTTCTCGCCCTGACCGCCCTGCCCCGCCGGATCGTCTTCATCGGCGGCGGCTTCATCTCCTTCGAATTCGCTCATTTCGCCGCCCGGCTGGGACCGCCGGACGCCCGGATCACCATCCTCGAAGCGGCGGATCGTCCCCTGGGGCCGTTTGACGGGGAGATGGTCAGTCTCCTGGTCGCCGCCGGCAAGGCCGAGGGCATCCGCGTCAAAACTTCGGTGAAGATCACCGCGATTACCCGGTCCGGCGGCGAATTGACGGTCCACACGGCATCCGGTGAAGCCCATCCCGCCGATCTGGTGGTTCACGGCGCGGGGCGGGTTCCCGAAATCGATTCCCTGAACCTTGACGCCGCCGGCATCCGTTACTCCCGCCGGGGCATCGAGGTGACCGACGAAATGCGGACCACCAGCCCGGCCGAAGGCGGGATATTTGCGGTGGGCGATTGCGCGGCCACCGTCCAACTGGCCCGGGTGGCCGATTATGAAGCTCAGGTGGCGGCCCGGAACATCATCGCGGCCCGTGAGGGCGGCCAGCCGGCCCGGATCGACTACCGGACCGTCCCGGCGGTCCTGTTCACGTATCCTCAATATGCCATGATGGGCGTTACCGAGGCATCGCTGCTCATCGCGGGCACGTCCTATCGCCGGAGCTTCGGCAAGGAGGTCCGCTGGCCCACCTATCGGCGGATCGGGATGGATCACGCCGCTTTCAAGATTCTGATCGGCAAGGACGACCAGATCCTCGGCGCCCATATCCTCTCCGACAACGCCACCGGGTTGATCAACACTCTTCGGATGGCCGCCGTCAACAAGATGGGGGTCGGCGAGCTCTATCGGCAGTCGATCATGACGCCCTACCCGTCCCGGGAAAGCGATCTCCTCTATATGCTCCGGCCGTTTCTCCCCAAAGACGCCCTCGATATCTTTTAAGGGGACCGGATGACCGCCCGTCCGATCCTCTGCCCGCCCATGGAGACCTACGAGCCGCGCCCCCTTCCGAGCCGCGACCGTCAGGGAGCCGATTTTCGACGGTCGATTGCTCGCCATGACGCTCCCTCACGGTCGCGGTACCGCGGTGCTTTGGAAACCTCGGAGGTCTATCGCGCCGGCCGACCGGGACCTCCGCCGGGCGCGTCAACATGCCTCCGGCCGCGACATCCGGGTCGAGCTCAGCCGGCGGGTTCCCGCCTCTCGGACCTGCACCGTCCGCCCCGCGGTCCGGCGGTGAGCGGTCTTCGTTCAGCAATCGCCGGGAGCGGGTGAGGGGATGGCCGGCGTGGCCGCGATGACCGGTATCGTCCTGACCGGAGCGGCCGTCTATGCCGTTTTCCAGGTTCACTGGCGGTTTTTCGGACCGTTGACCCCGATCCTCGTCGCCTGTCTGGTTGCGGGCGCTGCCGCCGGTTTCGGAATTTCAGCCGGGGTGATGGCCATCCGGCGGCTCCGAGGCTCGTTGCCCGAGCCCCGCAAGCGGAGCGCCGTCGTCATCCTGTTGACGACCCTCCCGGCGACGGTCCTGGCCCTTGGGCTCTTCGGCTACACCGCGCTGATGCTCCTGCTGAGCACCGGCGGGGGGATGGGGCATTAATGCAATAGTGATGAGG
>CAZWGY010000551.1:0-3029 GCA_964633575.1 uncultured Desulfobacteraceae bacterium | reverse complement strand
ATCCATGAAGTCCCCATCGACCATCAGCCGCCCCTTGAAGAAGCCCTTGTTTTCTACCCCCCCGAAGCCAGGGAGCCGTTGACCCAGGCCATACAACGGGCCTTGGATCATGGTGAGCCCTATGACCTGGAAATCCCGTTTATCACGGCAAAAGGCCACCCTCTCTGGGTGCGCACCATCTGCCGCCCGGAGGTCGTCGACGGGAAAACCGTCAAACTATCCGGCACGTTCCAGGACATTACCGACCGCAAGAACGCGGAGCTCGCCCTGCAAGACGCCCTCGCCGAAAAGGTAACGCTCCTGCGCGAAATCCACCACCGGGTCAAAAACAACATGCAGGCCATCGTCAGCCTGTTGCGGATGCACGCCCGAAGAGCCGATGACGGTCAATTGACGCGGACTTTCAACGACTGCCGGGACCGCATCACGGCCATGTCCCTGATCCACGAAGCCCTCTACCAGTCCGACGATCTCGCCCACATCGATTTCGGGGCTTACCTCAAGAAACTGTGCCGGAATCTCGGCCAGGCGTATGACGCCAAGGGGAAAGGGATCGCACTTACAACCGACGTCGACAACGTCTCGTTGAACATGGACCAGGGGATCGCCGTGGGGATGGTCATCGCGGAGTTGATATCCAATGCGTTCAAGCACGCCTTTTCTTCCGACAGGGGCGGAACCGTAACCGTCGGCATGACCCGCCTCGATTCGCAAACGGCGGAACTGACCGTGGCGGACGACGGAAAGGGGCTGCCGGGGGATTTCGACATTTCATCCTCTCGCTCCCTCGGCATGAGACTGGTTGCGGGAGCCGTGGAGCGGGAGCTGGGCGGAACCATCGACGTGGAACGGGACAACGGCGCGCGGTTTGTCATCCGGTTTTAATGCGAAAACTTGAATTGAACTAAAGACCCGCGAGGTTTCCGAAACCTAGCGGGTTAACGCTGAACAGAAAAGGAAGGACTCATGGACGCCGCGAAAATCCTGATCGTCGAAGACAACACCACCGTGGCCGAGGACGTCCGGGAATGCCTGGAAGGCCTCGGCTACGTCGTTACGGACATCGTGGCCTCGGGCGAGGATGCCGTGGAAAGCGTCGGCGGGGACCGGCCCGACGCCGTGCTCATGGACATCAAGCTGCGCGGGGACATGGACGGCGTCGAGGCGGCGGATCGGATCCACGGGGAATTCGACATCCCCGTCCTGTTCCTGTCGGCCTACAGCGACCGTGAGCTGCTCCAACGGGCCAAACGAACCGGCTCTTTCGGTTATCTCGTGAAGCCCTTCGAGGAGCGGGAGCTCCACGCCATGCTGGAGATAACGCTCTACAAGGTACGGGTCGAAAAAGAGCGCCAGGACATGGAAAAACGACTGTCCCAGGCCCGGAAGATGGCGGCTATCGGCCGGATGGCCGCCGGCATCGCCCACAACTTCAACAACACGCTCTATGTGGCCATCGGCAACCTGGAGATGGCCCGGGAAGACCTGCCGCCGGGATCGGACGTCCTCGGAATGATCGTCGAAGCCGAAAAGGCGACCCACCGCGCCGTCGAGATGAGCCGCCTCATGCTGACCTATCTGGGCCACGACCGGATCGAAACCGCGCCGGTCAACCTATCCACCATTGTGGACAATACCCTGCAAGCTTTACGGGCAAATCTTCCGGAAGGAACAAGCGTCGAAGCAGACCTCCCCGACCCCGGACCAGTCGTATCCGCCGACGGCGAGGGACTAGGACAGATCCTTCGGGCACTGCTCGTCAACGCGGCGGAAGCCATGGAATCCAATTCACGGGCCCGGGTGACGGTCTCAATCAGAGAGGCACCATCCTCGTCGATCGGAGAACGCCACCGGTTTCCCGCGGATTGGGAAGGCGAGGCCCCTTTCTACGCCTGCCTCGCGGTGGCCGACACCGGCAAGGGTATGGACGGGAAGACCATCGACGCCGTCTTCGACCCCTTTTTCACCGACAAGTTCACCGGCCGGGGGCTCGGCCTGGCCGTCGTTCTGGGGATCGTCAAGGCCCACGGCGGCTGCATCACGGTGGACAGCACCCCCGGCCGGGGCAGCGTCTTCCGGGTGTTTCTCCCGTTGTCTCCCAACCCCGTCCCCTCTGCATCCGATGAGACGGAACGCGCCTCCGGCCCCATTGTCGAAGACGGTGCCGTGCTGCTCGTGGATGACCAGGAGCCGATCCGCCACATGTCTGAAATGATGTTGGAACGACTCGGAATCCCGGTCATCCCGGCCTCGTCCGGCCAGGAAGCCGTTGCGGTCCTGGAGGACCAGGCGGACCGTATCCGCCTGGTGATATCCGACCTCAGCATGCCGGACATGGACGGATGGGAGACGCTGGCGGCGCTCCGGAAGATCCGGCCCGGCATACCGGCGATTCTGATGAGCGGATACGACCAATCCCAGATCATGACCGGAGACCACGCGGAGCAGCCCCAGGCGTTTTTGCAGAAACCTTACGGACGGGAAACCTTGAAAAAGACCATCCAGCGGGTGTTGGGGCAACAGGAATGATCGAAACCCGCGCGTTGCGGGAAACCGTCCGCGCCATGACGGTGGAAGGGAGATGAAAATGGCGGAAAAGCCGACTTATGAGGAATTGGAAAAACGGGTCCGGGAGTTGGAACAGATGGTTCGCGATCACGAAGTGATTCTGGACAGCCTGCCCGACCATGTGACGGTCCAGATTCCGGACCATATCATCCTGTGGGCGAACGCGGCCGCCTGCCGGACCCTGGGCCGAGACCGGGCGGACATCCTGAACCGCTCCTGCCGTGAAGTGTGGGCCATGGACGACGTCCTCTGTGGAGATTGCGCCATGCCCGAATCCGTGGAAAACGGGACATCCGGAACCATGGAAAAGACGACGCCCGACGGCCGGACGTGGCGGGTTCGCTTTGTGCCCATGCGCGACGGACGGGGCGAGGTCTCCCGCATTCTCGAGATCAGGGAGGAGATCACGGAAATAGTCCGGTGCCGGGAAGCCCGGCGGGAGGCGGAACGCCATCGGAGAT
>CAZWGY010000550.1:0-3037 GCA_964633575.1 uncultured Desulfobacteraceae bacterium | reverse complement strand
CTTGGATGTCTAAGGATTCGTCACGTTCGTTGACGAATTGGCGGAAACCGCTTTGGTGGGGCTTCCGGCAAATCGTGAAGGAGCGTGTTTCCCCATAAGATCCTGCTTGACTTAAACCCGATTTCCCCTGAGAGAACCGTTTCCGGCCGCCACCGGCGGGGGCGTGGGTTCCCTGACGGTCGCGTCTCCGAGCCGCGACCGTTAGGGAGCGGCCGGCGCCTTATGGTTTCCTGACGGGGGATTTTAGCTCCTTGTTCGGAGTTGCCCGCGCTTTTAGGCGTGGGTCTTCAGGCCATGAATCGACTATTGATCTGGATATGGACGGCCCTGGTTTTATGCGCTGCGGGCATGGCGTTCGCGGATGCGTCGGGCCCGGCGGCCGAGGACGGAGAGGCCCTGGACCGGCTCACGCGAGCCATGGACCAGCTCACCGAAATCGCCACCCGGACTCGGATGAACGCCGATTTCGTGCCGGGGATGGTGACGGTGTTCCATGGCGATGACCTCGAGGCCCGGGGCATCCGGACCGTCGGGGAGGCTCTCACTCTGGTCCCGGGCATCCATCTGGCCCACATCTCGCCGACATTCGGCCGGACGGCGGTCCGAGGGGTCTCCCGGGGGTTTGCCTCGGGTCACATCAAGGTCCTTCTTAACGGCACCCCCCTGACCACGGCTTTCGGGATCGACCCGGTGCCGAACATGCCGGTCAGCCAGGTGGCCCGGATCGAAGTGGTCCGAGGGCCCGGGTCGGCCATCCACGGGGAGTACGCTTTTGCCGGGGTGATGAACATCATCACCCGCCGGTCAGGCCAGAGGGCTTTTGCCGGGGTGGCCCGGGACGAGACGATCCTGGCCGGGGGCACCGTTTCGGGCGGACACGCGGGTCCGCCCGGAGGCGATCCGGACCGGCCGCTTCTGGGGCTCAACGCGGCCTGGGCGACCGCCGGAGCTTCGGCCGAGGTGGGCGGATCTTACCAGGAGAGCGGTTCTCTGGCGACTTCTAACGACGGCGCCGCCACCGTCTTCGACGGCTTTAGCGCCCCCACCGACGCCGGGGGCGGCTTCGGCGGGTACATCGGCGCTGACGCCCTGCCAACGGCCGGGGACCGATCTTATGCCTCGGGAATCCTTACATTCGAACGAGGCCCGTGGTCGGCGTCCGGCTACCTGTTCGAGAATGACCAGGACGCCCTTTACACCGGCCGTCAGTGGGGCCTGTCCGGGACCCGCCGGTGGGAACTCGTCCCCGGCCTTGAGGCTTCGCTACAGCTCGGGCTCCGGAGCCAGCGATTCGAAAACGAGGCCGCCCCAGAGACCGACTGGTCGGGCGTCGATCCGGAAGCCGGGATTTTCGGCTACGACTACGACGAAAGCATCCTGGATGCCGAGCTGGAAGCGGTTTACCGGGGCTGGGCGAACCATACCCTTCTGGGGATCGCCGGTTTCTCGGCCCTGCGCCTGGACGACGTGGTTCCGCCGGGCGATGGGCCGGGCGGGTGGCTGGAGGGCCGGGACCGCCGTCACGGGAGTCTGGCGATCCAGGACGAGATGGCCGTCCACGACCGGCTTCAAGTCACGGCCGGGCTTCGTTATGACACCTACGATGACGTCGGGGACCAGCTCAGCCCCCGGATCGCCGCCGTTTTCCGCCTTAACCGGAACCGGGGCGAGGCCGTCCGCCATATCCTCAAGGCTCAGTATGGCCGGGCCTTCCGGCCGCCCACCTTTCTGGAGATGGTCGCCAATTCTAACGGGGAGCCGGGCACCGAGTCGGAGACGGTTGATACCGTGGAGCTGGGCTACATCCGTCGCGGCACCGCCCTCTTATGCCGACTGACCCTGTTCCATTCGGAGATGACGGCCCGGGCCGGATTCGCGGCCGAGCCGGTTGACGGACGGAGCCGGGGGGGCGAGCTGGAGCTGGCCGCCCATCCGCCGGGCTCCCGGTTCGAGATCGAGGGGACGCTTTCCCGCTCATGGACCGACTGGTCGGCCGCGGCCGGGGAAGTACCCCACACGGCCGACTGGCTGGGCAGCCTGGGGATATTGTACGGGCCGACCTCGTGGCTTTCCCTGTCTGGCCGCTGCCGATGGGCGGGCGACCGGGGCGGGGACCTCGATGACACGGTCACCGTGGATTTGACCGCCGGCCTCACGCCCTTTCCGGATCGGGACATCCGGCTCAGGGCCGGGGTCAAGAACCTGTTTGCCGAAGATTTCCGATACCCCGTAACCGGCGGTCGAGTTGACGGCAAGGCTCCGCTCACCTGGGCCGGGGAGCCCCCGGACCGGTGGTGGTGGGCGACGCTCACCGTTTCGTTCTGATCGCCATGAACCGATTCAACAGGACTTTACAAAACGTGTTAATCATCCTACTCATACCGGCGTTCCGACCCCTTCTGGTCTGCCTGGCCGCTCTGCTGGTCTGCCTGCCCCCACGGGTTGGTTGGGCGGCCGGGGAGCGGGAGGCATGGCGGGCTTATGCCGGTCTGACACTGTTTCCCAGCGTCCTGGCCGCGGACCGGGATATCGCCGGGAAGCAGAGCCCGTCGGGCCGGCTGCGCCTGTTGATCGTCTTTCGGGAGCAACGGGGCCGGGCCGAGGAGCTGGCGGACCGGCTCCGGTCGGTCTCGACCATCGCCGGCATCCCGCTCCAGGTAGAGGTCAGCCAGGCGGCCGGACGGTTTCAACCGACGTCCGGCCTCGTGGCGGGTCTCTACCTGGCCGAACCCCTGGGCCGGGATCGGGAAGCGGTCCTCCGGTACGGCCGACGCCATCAAGCGATCGTCTTTTCCCCCTTTTCGGGAGACGTGGCCGCCGGGGTTCCGGCCGGACTGCTCATCAGCGACCGGATTCTGCCATACCTGAACCCCGAGGCCCTGTCGGACTTCGGCATCCGGCTCAAGCCTTTTTTCCTGAGAGTCGCCGCCCGGTATGAGTGAAAGGACTGAGGGCTGAGTGATGAGGACTGAGTGATGACAGAGACCTTCGAGGTTTTGTTTGGGAAGACCTCCGAGGTTTTGTTTGGAAAGACCTC
>CAZWGY010000549.1:0-3042 GCA_964633575.1 uncultured Desulfobacteraceae bacterium | reverse complement strand
CCTCAGCACTCATCCCTCAGTCCTCAGCACTCATCCCTCAGCACTCATCCCTCAGTCCTCAGCACTCATCCCTCAGCACTCATCCCTCAGCACTCATCCCTCAGCACTCAGTCATTTACCCTTGCCATGCCGGGCCAAAACGGATACGATTTATGGGTTTAATAAAATCCGTGCTATCCGGTTGAGGATACCCCCACAGCCACTTTCCGGGAGTCAACAGCCATGAGCGACACCAAACCCACCTATAAAGAGCTGGAACGCCGCTGTCGGGCGGCCGAGGCCCGCCTCGCCGTCATGGAGGCGATGCAACCGTTCGACCGGCAGCTCCGGCGGTTCATGGACGAAAGCCCCACACTCGCCCGGATCAAGGCCGAGGCCGAGCTGAGCGAAAGCGAAGCCCTGTTCAGGGAAATCTTCCATGAATCCCCCATCGGCATCGAGCTTTTCGACCACGACGGCATCCTTCTGGATGTCAATCCAGCCTGCCTGGCGCTTTTCGGGGCCCCCGACGTCGAGGCGGTCAAAGGTTTTCGGCTTTTCGAAGATCCCAACCTTCCGGATGGATCCCGCCGGCAGCTTGGTCAAGGGGAATCCGTCCGGTTTGAAACGGTTTTCGATTTTGAGCATGTCAAACGCCTGGGCCTGTATGAAACCAGCCGATCAGGGAAGATCTATATCGACGTGAGGGTCGCCGCCCTGACCAATGGGCAAAGCCGACCACGGGGATATCTGGCACAGGTCCAGGACATCACGGAATCGAAACGGGCCGAGGCCGCGCTGAGGGAAAGCGAAGCGGCCTACCGGCTCCTGGTGGAACACTCCAACGACATCATCTGGACCTTTGATCTTGAGACCATGCGGTACACCTACGCCTCGCCGTCCGTTGATCGGATTCTGGGCGTAGCTCTTGAAACGGCAAACGGGGCGACGCTGGATGACATCTTCGAAAAAGACGCCAAACGGGAGATTCTCCGGGAGTTCGGCCGGGTCGTCGATGGGAAGTCCACGGATGACCGGGTGGTCATGGAAGTTCCCCACCGGCACCGGGATGGCGGGCGGGTCTGGATGGAAATCAGCGGCACGGCGATCCGGGACGCGGATGGCCGGGTGACCGGCTTCACCGGGGTCTCCCGGGACATCACCGACCGGAAGCGGGCCGAGCGGGCGCTTCAACACAGCGAGCACCGCCTGAACGAGGCCCAGCGGATCGGGCTGATCGCCTCTTACGGACGGAACCTGGACACGGGCGAGGGGTACTGGTCGGATCAATGCTACCGCCTGTTCGGCTACGAGCCGGGCGAAGTCGAACACTCCTTCGGGCTCTACCTCAGCCACATCCACGAAGATGACCGGGATCGGGTGAGACGGATTCTGACTGAATCCTACACGCGCCTGACGCCCAATGCCTTTGATTGCCGCTATGTCCGTCGAGATGGAGAGATCCGCCATGCCCAGCACCGGGGCGAGGCGGTGATCGACGAGGATAGCCGGAACCGGTGGTTACGTGGAACCTTTCAGGACATTACCGACCGGAAACAGGCGGAGCTGGCTCTATGGAGAAGCGAGCAGCGCCTGAAAAAGGCCCAGCGAATGGCGAGGATCGCCTCCTACGAGCGGGACCTCGCCACCGGTGAGGGGTACTGGTCCGACGAGCATTATCGGATGTTTGGGTACGAGCCGGGCGAAATCGCCCACTCGTTCGAGCTTTTTTTGAGTCATATTCACCAAGATGACCGGGAGCGGGCCGGAAACATCCTGATCAATGCCTACGAACGCCTGGAACCTTATGCTTATGACGTCCGGTTCGTGCGAAAAGACGGAGAAGTCCGGTATGCTCACGCAAGTGGTGAAGGGGTGATGGACGAGGATGGAAAGCGGTGGGTCCGGGGCACCTTTCAGGATATCACCGAGCGGAAACGGACCGAGGAGATGCTTCGGGAGAGCGAGCAGCGGCACCGGGTGATCTTTGAAAACGCCCCGCTCGGCATGATCCGGTTTTCCAATGACGGCACCATCCTCGACTGCAACGACCGGTTCATCTCGCTCATGGGCTCGTCCCGGGAAAAGCTCATCGGCTTTAACACGGCGCGCCAGAGTACGCCGGTGATGCGGGAGACCATCAAGCGGGCGCTGGCCGGGGAGACCGCTGTTTATGAGGACGAATACACCTCGATCACCGGGGGGAAAACCACCTGTCTCCGGGTGGTCTTCAACCCCGTGAATCCGGGCCAATCCCCCACCGGGGTTATTGCCACCCTGGAGGATGTCGGCGAGCGAAAGCGACGGGAGATGGCGCTGAAACGGAGCGAGGAGCGGTTTCGGGGGGTCTTCGAACAGGCCGCCGCCGGCATTGCCATCGTCGATCCATCAGGGCATATCCTGGATGCCAACCGGAAATTTTCCGAGATGCTCGGGTATTCCAAGCGGGAGCTGACGGGGCTGAACGTGATGGAGGTCACTCACCCTGATGATATGGAAAACGAGCTGGAAATCATTAACCAGCTTTTTGAATCAAAGGAAAACGCCTTTAACCTGGAAAAACGGTATGTCCGCGGGGATGGCCGGACCTTATGGGCGAATCTTTCCTCGAATATCATCCGGGATGAATCCGGGAAGCCTGCGTTTGCCATCGGCGTCGTGGTGGACATCACCGACAGGGTGAACGCCGATCAGGCTCTGAAGGAGAGCGAGGAGCGGTTTCGCACCATTTTCATGGGCTCCGTGCTGGGGATCGCCACGGCTGACGCAAACGGGTATGTCTCCAGTGCCAACCCCGCCTTTTGCCGGATGCTCGGATATACGGAACCGGAATTGACCGGCAAGCATTTCTCGGACTTCACCCTGCCCCAGTATCATGAGTATGAATTCCAGCAGATTGAACGCATACAGTGGGGAGAGAAAACTGAGTACTCCTTCGAGAAGGAGTACATCACCAAATCCGGAAGCGTCATCTGGGTGGACCTGACCACCGCCGTGCATAAAAACGATACGGGGGCGATCCAGGGTTACATTGGCACGATTGCCGATATCACCGAGCGCAAG
>CAZWGY010000548.1:0-3047 GCA_964633575.1 uncultured Desulfobacteraceae bacterium | reverse complement strand
GTTCTCCGAGCCGATGCGAACGGAAACGCCCGGCGGCGCGTATTTTCACGATAAAGACCTCCGAGGTTTTGTTTGGAAAGACCTCCGAGGTTTTAGAAACCTCGGAGGTCTCATTGGAAACCTCGGAGGTCTCGATTACATGTCCCTTGCCTGGACCCAGATCACGGCGTCCTGGGACAATTCCTTGCCCTCGTGGTCCTTGTCCGGCCCCACGCCCAGGGCGCAGAATCCCCACCAGCCGGCTTTGGGAATCCCGAAGCTGAATTCGCCGTTCACGTTGGCCTTGATGCCCATGGTGACGAAGGCGTCCTGGGGCGCCGCCACATGAGCCCCTTTTGCAAAGGCGTTCCGGTCGATAAGGGGATCGTGGTTTAAGTATTCCACCTCAAGCTCCGCGAAGGGTACGGGCTTGCCGTCGCTTTTCACGATGCCCCGAAAGACGTTGCCGGTCCACAGTGCGTAAGGTTTGTCCAGGGGAACGATCTCCGCGGGCAGGCCGATCTCCGAATCCCAGTCCGTGGGAAACCCGGCGGTGTTGACCACCATCTTGGTGATCTGCTGAATGTAAATGTCCTCTTTCTCCTCATAATACGGGGATGGGGTCAGGCAGAAGACATTGTCCCCCATGCCGCGCAGCTTATGGGATGCTTCATAAGCCGCGCCGCTGTTGGTCAGGCTTTCCCATTTAATGGGTTTCAGGATGCCCAGGAGTCCATCCGTGCGCCCCTTCCGGGTGACGGTGAAGGCTTCGGGCATTCCCATGTCCATGGTGTGTCCCGCGTCGAAGGGATGGGTGAAGACCAGTTTGAGATCGATGGTCGTCGCCTTTTCCAGCGCCGACTCGGGAGTGTAAACCATCTGAAAATGGGCCAGGGCCGGAACCGCCGTCGCCATGACCGCCAAACTCGCCATTACAAGAACCGCCTTTTTCATTAGTTGGACTCCTTTCTCGATAGTGAAAAACTGAAAAGGGTTACTCCATGATCTCCTTGCCGGGGACCTCGACGACATGCCCCTCGCCGGCGTCAAACATCACTTTGTAGGAGCCGGATGGCTTGTCGAAGGTGAATTCGCTGAATTCATCCATCTTGCCTTCGATCAGGGGCTTGCCGCCCTCGTCTTCCACCCGGATCCGGACGCCGGCCGCGGAAGAACCGTCCGAAAACCCTCCTTCGCAGGTGATGGTTCCATCTCCGTTGTCCCAGCACGAGCAGAGCGGGGTGTGCCCAAAAGCCGCTGGAGTCATCACAAGGCCCAGGATCATTGCGCCGATGATGGCAACAGGTTTTCGCATCATGTTTTCACCTCCTTGTTTGGATTTAAAAAAAATAGGGTGTTGCGTCGTTTTATGACTTGTCTCGCTCATATATTGATTGGTTGCCCACGAATCCCATCGTAACGGCAACGGCCAGGGCCAGCCCATAAAACCCGACCATGGCCTGGAGCCCGGAAAGCTCCATCGCCCGGCCCGCGGAAAAAATCAGGGACGCGACCGCAAGCCCTAAGAGCATGGGATAGCCGATGGAAAAGAGCATCCATTTGACCGAGCCGGCCTGGAGCTTTACCGCGATGGCCGTGGCCAGGCACGGGGGATAGAGGACCATGAAAATCATCAGGGCCAGGGCGTGCAGGGGCGTAAATCCCTCCTCTTCCCGTTTCATGCGCTGTTCCAGGGCTTCGCCTTCCTCCTCCTGCTGGTAGAGCGCGCCGAGGGTGGCCACGCTGCTCTCCTTGGCCGCCAATGCGCTCAGCAGGGCCACGTTGACCCGCCAGTTGAAGCCGGCGGCGGCGGTGACGGGCTCGAACCATCGGCCCATGGTTCCCAAAAAGCTTTTGTCAATGCGCTCCTTGCGGATGTCTCGAAGGATAATTTTGCGTTCCCGGATCAACCGCTTGAGCGCCCGGTTCACGGCCTCTCCCTCTTTGCCGGTCCGGCGGACGACCGTAAAAAACTCCGGGTTCCGCTCCTGAAATCTCTCGTTCAGGTCGGCCATGGCCTCTTTGGTTTTCACCCTCATCCGGGCGCTTCTGTAATCGTTCCAATAGCGGATCAACTCCATGAGGCGGTCACCCGCCAGAATTTCGGCATACGAGGTCTTTTCGATCCGTTTGAAGAAGGCGGCAACGGCCTCTTCTTTTTGATTTTCATAGTGGGCCATCCGGTCCTCGCCGATCCCCGGGAACCGGAGCAGCACGAAGACCACCACCGCCACCGCCACGACGATGGTGGTGATTTTCCTCACGAACAGCCAGACCCGCTCCCAGGCCCGGCCGAGCACACCCCGGATCGTGGGCAGATGATAGGGCGGCATCTCCATGACAAAGGGCGCGGTCTCCTTGTCCTTCAACACGGTCAGGGTCAGGATCTTGGAGATGGGCAGGACCAGCAGCAGGCTGATGGTGGAAATAAAGAACATGGCCCAGCTTTTATTGGCCGCGAAATAGGTGTTGATGAGCAGGATGTAGAGCGGCACCTTGGCCAGGCAGTTGAGCAGCGGGATGATCAGGATGGTGGCCATGCGCGAGCGTTCGTCCGGGATCCCCTTGCACGACATGACCGCCGGGACCGCGCACCCGCCCACGTAAATGCCGCCCAGGACCATGGGCAGAGTGGACTGGCCGTGGAGGCCGTACCGGCTGAAGAGCCGATCCATGATAAAGGCCATCCGGGGCATGTAGCCGCTGTCTTCGAGGATCGCGATCAGCCCGAACAGAATGAAGAAGATGGGGATGTAGTTGAGGAGCGCGTTGACGCTGTCCACGAGCCACAGGGCAAAGGAACGGATCAGGGGGATGTCGATAAATCCCGGCGCCGGGGTCAGGGCTTCGGTGAGACTTCGGAGCTTGGCCAGAAGCGGCCAGGTATAGTTGGTGATGTTGTATCCCTGGACGATGGCCAGGTAATAAAGGAGCCAGATAACGCCCACCATCACGGCGGGGCCCAAAACACGGTGGCAGACCACCTGGTCGATTCGGTCTGAAACGGACCGGCCGGCGCCCTTTGGCGGACGGATACAGGAATGGGCGATCTCATCCGCCGTGGCGTA
>CAZWGY010000547.1:0-3054 GCA_964633575.1 uncultured Desulfobacteraceae bacterium | reverse complement strand
AGGAGTGGGTGGACGGCGTGCCCCTCCAGTACCATTTCCTGAAGCTCTCGGGCCGTCGCCTGGTTATCCGGAGCCGACGGCGCGTGGAGATCAACGGGAAGTGGACATCCGATCCGAGATGGGAACAAGGCCCCGGCAAAGACTCCAGCTCCCGGCTTGAAATCCCCCTGCCGGAGCGGAAGCGCCCGGAACCCCGACGGACTGATCCCGGCACTGACATCCCCGCCCTGGATGTCCGCCCGCCCGACACCCTGGACGCGGAAATCGCCGATTACCGCGAGAAGCTCGAATCCCTCCACGAGCGGCTGCCCTTAAAGGGGTTCCGGACCCGGCTTCGGGTCCCCATCAAGGTGGCCGACATCTACGTGCCCCTCCGGGCCATGATCGACCGCCGGGCCACCGGTCGGTCATGTTTCGCCGACGCCGAGGATGCCGAGGCGAAAATCCGGGAAGCCGGCTGCGAAGAGGATATCTCCGTGCCCGAGGCCTTCCAGGTGGCCGACCGGATGAACCGGCGCGGGATCGTGATCCTCGGCGACCCCGGCTCCGGCAAGACCACTCACCTGAAACGGGTCCTCCTCTGGTGTCTTCAGGGCGGCCTGGCGGGGCTCGGACTCGATGACCGGACGATCCCCGTCTTTCTGCCCCTCCGGGAGCTTTCCGACCTGAGCCGGGGTCTCGACGCCTTTATCGAATCCCAGTTGGATCTTCCCCACCTGGAAACCCCGTCCGGCTTCGGCCGGCGCCTCCTGAAACGGGGCCGCCTCCTCTTTCTCTTTGACGGCCTCGACGAGGTAGCCGACCCGGACCATCGGGCCCGGGTCTCCCAATGGATCGACGAGGCGCTCACGATCCACAAGACCTGCCGGTTCGTGGTCACCTGCCGGTTTGCCGGCTATACGGACGACGCCCGGCTGGACGAGGCTTTCCTGGAAATGCACATCCGGCCCCTCACCGCCGACCAGGCCGATGCATTCATCCGCAACTGGTACCGGATCGTCGAGACCGGGATTTCGACGGACCCCGACCAGGCCGCCATCGTCGCCGCCGAGCGGGCCGACGACCTCATCGAGCGGCTCGGGCAACCCGAATTCCGGGCCCGCCGGGTCTTCGAGCTGACCCGAAACCCGCTCCTGTTGACCAACATCTGCCTGGTCCACCGGGACCGGGGCAATCTCCCCCACACCCGGGCTCAGCTCTATGAGGAATGCACCGATGTCCTGCTGGAGCTCTGGCGGGGGCAGTCGGGGATCGGCACCCGGTTGACCGCCAAGGCCGGCCGGCGGGCCCTCCAGCCGGCCGCCTTCTGGCTCCACGAAGAGGAGGGCCGGACCCGGGCGTCGGGAGCCGAGCTGGCCCCGGTCATCGAACCGGCCCTGAAAGCGGTGGGGTGGCCGCACGGGGACGCCAAGACCTTCCTGGAGGTCGTCCGGGATGAAAGCGGCCTCTTGACCGGGTGGGGCGGGGATCAGTATGGGTTCATGCACCTCGGGTTCCAGGAATATCTCGCCGCCCGGGAGATCCGGAACCGGGCATTCGCCGACCCGGAGGTGATCCGGGACCTGGCCGGCCGGTTCGGGGAAAGCTGGTGGCAGGAGGTAACTCTCCTTCATCTAGCCCTGGAAGAGCCATCCATGTTCGTCCCCTACATGAAGGCGGTGGTCGGTCACCCGTTGTTCGTCGAGCGGTCGGACCTCGTGGAAATGTGCCTGGATGACGCCGCCGAAGTCTCCCCGGCCCCGTTTATCGACCTCTTGAAGGAAAACCCCGGCGATGATCCGGCGCTCTGGGCCCGGCAGCTCGTGGCTCTGAGGATGCTCGACCGGCTGGACCCGTCCGCGGTCAACGCCCTGGCCGAAACCCTAAAGGGACATCCCCATGACCGGATCAGGCAATGGTTGATTGAGCGCGCAGATCAGGCGGCCCAGGAGTCCATAATCTCGCCCAAAGGCGGGGTTGAGCTGGTCTGGGTACCCGGCGGCCGATTCCTGATGGGATCGCCGCCGGATGAAAAGGGGAGATTTAAAGACGAAGACCCACAGCATGAAGTGGAGGTGCCCGGCTTTTACATGGGCCGCTATCCCGTGATCAACGAAGATTACGGGCGGTTTCTGGCGGACAACAGGGACGCACCCGAGCCCAAATTTTGGGGGGACCGGAAGTACAATCAGCCCAATCAGCCGGTGGTCGGGGTGAGCTGGAAAGATGCCCAACGGTATGCCCAATGGGCCGGGCTCCGGCTGCCGTCAGAGGCCGAATGGGAGTACGCCTGCCGGGCCGGGACGACCACGCGGTATTACACAGGCGACTCTGAGGCGGATCTCGACCGGGCGGGGTGGTACGATGGAAATTCCGGGGGCAAGCTTCACCCGGTTGGCCAGAAGGAGCCCAACGCCTTCGGCCTCTACGACATGCACGGCAATGTCTGGGAGTGGGTCGAGGACGACTGGCATGATAACTACGACGGGGCCCCCGCCGACGGCGGACCCTGGATTGACGGTCCTGAGAGGGGCGCGTTCCGGGTGTACCGGGGCGGGTCCTGGAACTTCGGCGCCAGGATCTGCCGCTCGGCGATCCGGCTTCACGATTCGCCGGGCCTCCGGCTCCAGTCCCTGGGCTTTCGCGTGGTCGCGGTCCGGGGGCCCAGGTAGTCAAGCCCAGGTCAAGGCGCGAAGGCCGACCGGCCCTCGGGCGCAGGCGCGGCGGAGTGGAGCGGAGCGAAACGGCGCCGAAGCCGAGGGTCGGTCAGGCCGAGCGCCGCTTGTTTCGGGACCGCCTTTGGCGGCTCCGCCGCCGAAGGCGGAAAATTTTTGACGCATTGCGTCATTTTTATGAACCAGAATCGGTGGCAGGCGGGCGGGGATGAATGGAAGAGACCTCCGAGGTTTTGGAAACCTCGTAGGTCTTCCACAAAACCTCGGAGGTCTCACCATGTAGGGGCAAACACCGTGGTTGCCAATAACGGGCGGCCACAAAGCCGCACGGGAATAAATTCCCGTGCCATTGTCTGGTCGTCCCCACGGGACGCGGACTCACCTGCCCCTTGCTTATTTG
>CAZWGY010000546.1:0-3054 GCA_964633575.1 uncultured Desulfobacteraceae bacterium | reverse complement strand
TAGGTCTGAGCGCCGTGCGGCCGAAACGATGATCAATGCCTAGATTTTAGATTTTGGAAATCACAAATCACAAATCATTGGTGGCCCAGATCCCATGGATGACGGCCTTGCCTCGATCCGACACCGGCGGGGGCGTCTCCCCGTTGGCCACGGCCGTCATCGCGTCGAGCTGATGGCCGAGGGCGGCGGCGGCGGCGCGGTAAACGGGATCATCGGCGGCATCCGCCAGGGCCGCCAGGCGGTCGATGAGCGGGGGCATCCCCCCCTTCACCGGATCGATGTCGGCCGTCCCGGCCGGTTCCGCCGGGGCATCACGACCGGGCGTGATTTCCGCCTCGCTTCCATCCTTCTCCGCCGTGTCCGTCGCGCCCTGGCGTGATTCATCGTCCGGTGCTCCATCGTCGGCCGGAGTCCGGACCGGGGCGAGCAGCTCCTTCATCTCACCGACAACCGATTCATGCTCAGGCGACCGGGCGGCGACCGTCAGCTCGGGAATCCGGTCGATCAGGTGCCATAAGCCGTCGGCATAGTCCCCGGCGGACAGGGGGTCACCCGCCGCCGCCCCCTCGATGGCGGTTTCGAGGCCGGCCCGGTCCGCCTTGCTAAGCTTTCCGGCCAGGATCGGGGCAACGGCCGCGAAGGTTTCGTTGCCGTCCCGGTCGGGAAACCCGGCCAGGGCCGCGCCCAATGCCCTCGGTGACCCGCCGGGCCCCAGGTCCGTGAGGAGATCCACCAGGACGGCTCCGGCGGCCGGGCCGTCGGGGAAGGTCTCCCGACCCAGGGCGTCAAGGAATCCGAGGAGTGCCTCGTCCCCCGGCCGGTCGAAGAGGGCCTCCCGCAACAGAGCGATGGCGCCGATTCCGCCCTCCTTCCGGCTTCGGTCCCAGAGCCGGTCCCATTGTTCTAACGGCGGCGGGTCAAGGGGAACCGACTCCCGGTCGCCGCCCGCCCAGGTCCAGACGGCCCGGGCCGCCAGGACGCCGGGGTAGTATTCCGCCAGCTTGGCGACGGCCGCTGATTTGTCAACGCTCATGGTCTCCCTCCAGTCAAGTCCACGGGGGTCATCTCCAGGCCGACGTCGGTCCGGGCGCAGGCGAGAAGCTCGTCGGCCGCATCCGATTCGGCGTAATAGCGGGCCACCGGGCCGAAAAAGTCGGTCAGCTCCTCGGGCGTACAGGTGGGCAGGTAGATCCGGAAGACGCGGGGGTCGTAAAATCGGAAATAAAACGGCTTGCCGGTCTCCTCGTCCCGGACCATGAGATACCGGCGGAGATGGTTTTTCAGGGTGTCGATGTCGGCCTTGGCGGTCAGAAAGATCCCCCAGTTATCGCCCCAGCCCCGGCTGATGAGCCAGCGGGTGAAGGCGGCCTCCCGGTTGAGGAGCACCAGATGGGGGGCCACCTTGGCGAGGACCTGGGGCATCTTCCCCATGAAAAGGAGCTGATGGCTCAGATAGAGGCACCGGTAATGTTTGAGTGTCCCCAGGACCGTCGGATATATCCGGCGGTTCCGGGCGCAGTCGAGGATCGCATAGACCTGGTAATGGGGGTCCGTGTCGGGCAATCGGAAGATGTGGTCGATCACCTGGCGGACGTGGGGATATGGGCCTGGGTTGGTCATGATGTCTTGGTCCGGGTTGTTTCTCCCTCACGGGGAGAACGTGGTCTCAGGGTCAGGTTTCACAAAAGGGCGCCCCGGCCGTTGCGGCATCCCGCATGGTGGCGGCCTGGCGTCCGCTCAAGGTCACCGTATCGTCGTCCGGCGGCTCGGGCGGGCTCAGCTCAGACGGCGTCGGAGCCCAACCGGTATCGTCGTCCCTCTCCCGGAGGGCGGTCTCGGTGTCCGCTCAGGTCTCACAAAAGGGGGACCCGCTTTCCGCCGCGCTTTCCAGGACGGCGGCCTGGGCCGTGACCACCTCGGGGTAGGGGAAGTCGGCCACGCCGGGGGGCGGTGGCGGGATGATTTCCAGCGATCCTTCCGGGTCCCTCTCACGGAGGGGCTCGGTCTCCCGTCAGGCCTCGCAGTATGGGGCCCCGGTTTCCGCCGCGCTCTCCAGTGCCACCGCCTGAGCCGTTGCCAGGGGAACCTCGGGGGGCGGCTCCCCGGGCGATTCCACCACCGGGGTCTCTTCCGTTTCCCTCTCACGGAGGGCTTCGGCCTCCGCTCAGGCTTCGCAGAGAGCCGTACCTGATTCCGCCGCCGACTCGAGGGCCTCGGCCTGGGCGGCCACCGACTCGGGGACCGGTTCGTCCGGGGGAAGCGCCGCTTCGGTCACGGTGTCTTCAGCCGTCGCGGGCTCTGTTTCCCCGGGCTCGGCGGGCTCGGATGGCGGCGGCACCTCGTCGCCCTTGAAAAACTCTCCGGCGAGGGCCGAGGGCTGGACCACGTCGTAGCGCATGAGGACCCGGATTCGTTCGGCCACCATCAACTCGGCGGCGGCGTCGATAACCTCGGAGTCGGACAGCCCCCGGACGGATTTCAGGACCGAGGCCCGGTCCAAAAGCCGTCTGAGAAAGGCCATGGCCTCGGGGTCGGTCGAAAAATCGTTTAAAAACGCCGCGGCCTCGGTCCGGTCCCGGAAGGTCATAAACCGGACGTCCCGCCAGGTGAAAAACTCGTATTCCTGAAATCCTTTGCGCAGGATCGTTTTCAAGATCGGCTCCCGTTTTTGGATTTTAGATTTTAGATTTTAGATTTTAGATTTTGGAAATCACAAATCACAAATCATCAATCAACGCGGCGTGGTAATACCGGGCCAGGCGGTGGGGCGGGACCCCGTGCCTGCCCTCGCCAGCGATTTCGATCCCGATCCCGATCCCGATTTCGATTTCGATTTCGATAACCCATTACCCATTACCTATTACCTATAGGATCAGGCCCCCGTGCCTGCCCTCGCCCAGACTCACCACTCAGTCCTCACCACTCATCAGACCTCCGAGGTTTCCAAAAAATTTGGAAACCTCGGAGGTCTATAGCATCACTCAGTCCTCAGTCCTCAGTCCTTTCAGCGGCGTGGTAATACCGGACCAGTCGGCCGGGGGGGACCCCGGCCAG
>CAZWGY010000545.1:0-3054 GCA_964633575.1 uncultured Desulfobacteraceae bacterium | reverse complement strand
TTCATCACTCTCGTCATCGTCGGCATCCTCGGATTCGTATTTTCCGTCGAGCCGGTGTTCGTCCCCTTCCACCTTGAAAAAGTCGATGGCGAGACGGAGCTGCTCGGCCTGGCTGGCCAGCTCCTCGGATGTGGACGCCATCTCCTCAGCGGCCGAGGCGTTTTGCTGGATCACCTGGTCGAGCTGGCCGATGGCGAGGGTGATCTGGTCGGCGCCCCGGTTCTGTTCGGCCGAGGCCGCGCTGATTTCCTGGACCAGTTCGGCGGTCTTCTGGATGTCCGGGACCAGGTGAGTGAGCATCTCCCCGGCCCGCTCGGCCACGGCCACGCTGCTCCCGGAGAGCTTCCCGATCTCGCCGGCCGCGGTCTGGCTTCGTTCGGCGAGCTTCCTGACTTCGGCGGCCACCACCGCGAAGCCCCGGCCCATGTCGCCGGCCCGAGCCGCCTCGATGGCGGCGTTCAAGGCCAGAAGGTCGGTCTGGCGGGCGATTTCCTCGACAATGGAGATCTTTTCGGCGATTTCCCGCATGGCACTCACGGTGTCGGAAACCGCCTGCCCGCTCTCCCGGGCGTCCTCGGCCGACTTCCGGGCGATCTTTTCGGTCTCGGCGGCGTTGTCGGCGTTCTGGCGGATGTTGGCGGCCATCTCTTCGACGGAGGCGGCGGCCTCTTCGGCCGACGCCGCCTGTTCCGAAGCCCCCTGGGACATTTCCTGAGCCGATGAGCTGATCTGCTGACTGCCGTCGGAGACGTTGGCCCCGGCGCTCTGGACCCCGACCACGATCTCCCGGAGCCGGCCGACCATCTCCTGGAGGGCACGGGCCAGCATCCCCACCTCGTCGGTTCCCTCGACATCGATCCGGGCGGTAAGATCTCCCCCGGCCACGCGCCGGGCAAATTCAACCCCCCGGACCAGCGGCCCGACGATCCCCCGGGTGATCAGAACGGCGAGGATCACGCCCACCACCACCGCCGCGAACATCCCGCCGGTCATGACGTTGGCCGAACTAACCATCGACTGGGCCCCCGTGGTGGCGATCCGGCTGGTCTCATCAACCCCCTTTTCCGAGGTCCCCTGGGCCGAGTCCAGGACGCTCTCGGCCACTTCACCCCGATCCTTGTTTAATTTTTGAAGGGCCAGGGTTCGATCGAGGATGTCGGTCATGGCGTCCTTATAAGCTTGAGCCGCCTTCCGGACCGCTTCGATCATTTTGAGTCGCTCCGCCATTCGGCTCAGCGACTTCAGGCGGTCGAGCTCGGCGTCGATGGTCCCGAACCGCTTGATGGCCTCCCGGGTCAGCGCCGCGTCCCCCGTGGCCTGGGCCTTGAAGTTGTCCACCCGGATGGCGTTGCCCAGGTCGATGACCCGGTTAATCCCGCTGATCTTGCTCAGGCGATCGCTCAGGGTTTGGGCGGATGCCCCGGCGTCGATTTCCTCGGCCATGGCTTCTTCCTGATCCGCCAGGTATTGACCGCAGCTTTCCATGTAGGTTTTGGCGGCGGCATCGAGAAGGCTTCGGTTTTCGGTGATCCGCTGGTTCTGGGTCACGGTCTGTTCGACCAGTTCTTCATAGCGGGCCACCTCGCTGGTCATCTCCCCGATGGCCCCCCGGAGCATGACCAGGTGCTCCGTCCGCCGGGCGAGGTCTTCGGCCGACTTCAGGCTCGCCTTCACTCGGGCCAGATACTCACGGCCCGTCTTCAGGTATTCTTCCTGCTCGCTCATGGCATAGCCCCGGATGGCAAACATGGTCCGGAGCGAGGTCCGCTCGATCTCGTTGCTCACCGCCACTTCGGGGACGTACTCGTTCGCCAGGGTGGTGGCGTTATCCGCCATCCCCCGCATCTGCCAGACCGCGATGGCGCCCGGCAAACAGGCGATCACCAGCAGCAGACCGAATCCAAGGCCGATTTTGTGGCTCAATTTCAGATGTTTCACGGCTTCTCCTCTCCGTTATGGGTACAAAGTGGGTTTAACGCCCGTCATTGCGATTAGAACACTCCGCCGGACGGCGGCGGACCGGATGTGGCCGGGCTGTCGGCGGGGCCACCGTCGATCAGCGGAAAAAAGACCTGGAACCGGGCTCCCTTTCCCGGCGTGCTCTCCACCCGGACCTCGCCGCCGTAATCCTTGACGATCCCGTGGACCACCGACAGCCCGAGGCCGCTGCCCTTGCCCGGCCCCTTGGTGGTGAAATAAGGGTCGAAGATCCGTTCCTGGATTTCGGGGTCGATGCCGTGGCCGGTGTCGGCGACGGTGAGGCGGGCGTACCGGCCGGGCCGGAGCCCCGGGATCACCGGGTTCGCGCCGCTGCCGTCACCGGCCGCTACCTCGTCGAGCCGGACGGTCAGGCGTCCCCCGTCGGGGGCCATGGCATGGTGGGCATTGGTGCAGAGGTTGACCACGATCTGGTGGACCTGGGATGTGTCCCCCCGGACCGGACCACAGACCTCGTCCACCGACACATCGAAGGCCACGGTCTCCGGAACGGTGGCCCGGAAGAACCGGAGCGCCTCCTGGATCACCGGCTGGAGCCGGAGCGGAGTCCGGACCGGCCGGCCTCGACGACCCACGGTCAGGATCCGCTGAACCAGGTCCCGGGCTCTGAGGGCGGCGTTGACGATCTCCGAGAGGTACCGCACGGTCCGTGCGTCGGCCGAAACCGCGTCCATGGCCATCTCGGCGTATCCGACGATGGGAAACAGGATGTTGTTGAAGTCGTGGGCGATCCCCCCGGCCAGGGTCCCGATAGACTGCATCTTCTGACTCTGGCGGACCTGGTCGGCCAGGAGCTCCTTTTCCCGCTCCGCCCGGCGGCGGGCCTGCCGCTCCTCGATGGAACAGAGCGCAAAGGCGATGTCGTTGGCCACTTCCTCGAGAAGCCGGCGCTCGTCGTCACTGAACCCGGCCTTCTCTTCGGTCTCCACCACCAGCACCCCGATGGGGCGGGCTTCCCAGTCCTTGAGGGGACAGGCCAGCCCGGTATTGATTTTAGATTTTAGATTTTTGATTTTAGATTTATTTCCGAACAATTGGGAAGACCTCCGAGGTTTT
>CAZWGY010000544.1:0-3080 GCA_964633575.1 uncultured Desulfobacteraceae bacterium | reverse complement strand
TCCCGTGTAGCTCCCATCCACCCGGGCCACTTTCTCCGGGGCGCCCTGGGCCACGACCCGGCCCCCGGCATGGCCCCCTTCCGGACCGAGGTCGATGATCCAGTCGGCGGTCTTGATGACGTCGAGGTTGTGCTCGATGATCACCACGGTGTTGCCGCCGTCCACCAGGCGGTGGAGGACGTTTAAGAGCATCCGGATGTCCTGGAAGTGAAGTCCGGTGGTGGGTTCGTCGAGGATGTAGAGGGTTTGGCCGGTATCCCGCCGGGCCAGCTCCCGGGAGAGCTTGATCCGCTGAGCCTCGCCGCCGGAGAGGGTGGTGGCGGACTGTCCCAGCTTGATATACCCCAGCCCCACGTCCATGAGGGTCTGGAGGATGGATCGAATCTTCGGGTGGTTTTCAAAGAGGTTCATGGCCTGACGGACGGAGAGGTCGAGGACGTCGGCGATGGAATGATCCTTGTACCGGACCTGAAGGGTCGCCTCGTTGAACCGCCGGCCCCCGCACCGTTCACACGGAACATAGACATCGGCCAGAAAGTGCATCTCCACCTTGAGGTAGCCGTCGCCGCCGCAGGCTTCGCACCGCCCGCCCTTGACGTTGAAGGAGAACCGGCCCTTTTTGTAGCCCCGGGCACGGGCTTCCGGGAGCCCGGCGAACAGCTCGCGGATGGGGTCGAAGACCTTGGTGTAGGTGGCCGGGTTGCTCCGGGGGGTCCGGCCGATGGCCTTCTGGTCGATGTTGATGACCTTGTCGATCTGGTCGAGCCCCCCGATCCCCGAGTGTTTGCCCACCGGGAGGGTTGATCCGTGGAGGTGGCGGGCCAGGGCCGGATAGAGGACCCCGTTGACCAGGGTCGATTTCCCGGCTCCGGAGACCCCGGTCACCGCCACCAGGAGGCCCAGGGGAATCTTGACGGTGGCGTTCGCGAGGTTGTTTTCCGACGCTTTCCGGACCGTGATCCAGCCCTGGGCATTGGTTCGAGCGGTCCGGGGCTTCCGCCGGCGGGCGGGGACCTCGATCCGCTCGGTCCCGTTGAGGAACCGGCCGGTGATCGAGGCGGGATGCCGGCGGATTTCCTCGGGAGTTCCCTGGGCCACCACCTGGCCGCCGAGGAGGCCCGCGCCGGGGCCGATGTCTAAAATCCAGTCGGCCGTTTCCATGGTCTCCCGGTCGTGCTCGATGACGATCAGGGTGTTGCCGATGTCCCGGAGGTGGCAGAGGGTTTCGAGGAGCCGGACGTTGTCCCGCTGGTGGAGGCCGATGGATGGCTCGTCCAAGATGTAGAGAACCCCGGTGAGTTCGGCGCCCACCTGGGAGGCGAGCCGAATCCGCTGGGACTCGCCGCCGGACAGAGTGGGGCCGTTGCGGTCCAGGGAGAGGTAATCGAGGCCGACGTTGATGAGAAAGCCCAGCCGGGCGGTGATCTCCTTGATCAGCTCGTCGGCGATGATCCGCTGGTTGCCGGTGAGGGAGAGGCCGGCCAGGGCGTCATGGGTCTCCCGGATGGTCATGGCGCAGAGGTCCATGATCGACCGGCCGCCCACCCGGACGTGGCGAACCTCCGGCCGGAGCCGTCCGCCCCCGCAGGCCTCGCAGGTCCGGGCCGACAAGAAAGCGGCGTACCACCGTTTCTGGCGCTCGGACCCGGTGGCCTCGTAACGCCGCATGAGCTGGTTGACGAGGCCCTCCCAGGTCATGGAAACGTCGGCCCGAACCTTGGCCGAATCCCATCTGACGTGGATTTCCTGGCCGTCGGAGCCGTGGAGAATCAAGTCCCGATGGGCCTTGGACAGCTTTCGCCAGGGGCGGTCCAGGTCGATCTCATAAGCCTCGGCCATGGCCCGGATCTGCCGCATCCCCCAGGACCCGTTATCGGAATCGGGCCGGGAGAAGTAATGGCGCCAGGGGATCACCGCCCCTTCCCGGATCGACTTGTTCGGGTCCGGGACGATCTTATCGACATCCATGGTGATCCGGCTGCCGATCCCGTTGCAGGCCGGGCACATCCCCTGGGGCGAGTTGAACGAGAAAAGCGGCGGGTCGAGGGCCGGGTAAGCCACTCCGCAGCAGGCCCGAGCCTCGCTCATGGCGATGTCCTCACGGTCGATCACGTGGACGATGAGGCGGCCGCCGCCCAACTGAAGGGCCGTTTCCACGGAGTCGGTGAGCCGCTTTCGGAATCCGTCGGTGGCGGCGATCTTCAGCCGGTCCACCACGACTTCGATGTTGTGTTTCTTGTGGCGGGCCAATTGGTGGACGTCATCGAGGGGCTGGACCACGCCGTCGATCCGGACCCGGGCGTAGCCGTCGGCGGCGAGGCGTTCGAGAATCTCCCGGTGCTCGCCCTTCCGGTTTTCCACGAGGGGCGCCAGGATCAGTATCCTGGCACCCGGCGGGAGGGTCAGAATCCGGGCGACCATCCCCTGGGGATCGCCTCGCCCCACCTTTTGTCCGCAGTGGATGCAGTATTGCTCGCCGATCCGGGCGTAGAGGACCCGGAGGTAGTCGTATATCTCGGTGATGGTCCCCACCGTCGAACGGGGGTTTTTCGACGCCGCTTTCTGCTCGATGGAGATAGTGGGGGAAAGCCCCCGGATGGTTTCGTACTTGGGCTTTTCCATCTGCCCGATGAACTGCCGGGCGTAGGCGGAAAGCGACTCGACGTAGCGGCGCTGCCCTTCGGCGAAGATGGTGTCGAAGGCGAGGCTGGACTTGCCCGAGCCGGAAACGCCGGTGAAGACGATGAGCCGCTTTTTGGGGAGCTCGACGTCGATGTTTTTCAGGTTGTGCTCCCGGGCCCCCCGGACAATGAGGGTGTCGAGCTCGGCGGCGGGATTCGGCCCGCCGAGCCGTCCATGAAGGGGAATCGGTGGAACCTGGGATGTCTGATCTGGCTGGGACATGAATCTCTCCGGACGTCCGCGCCCCCGGCCGGGGCAATGCGGGCGGGTTGAGGTCAACAATCTGGTTGCCGGAAGATAGGCAGGGGGCGGGGGAAAGTCAAAACAGGGGTGGACCCGCGAGGCCGGCTCGCCCTCGCGGGTCGTTATCGTGCAAATCCATGACGCCGGTGATCCAA
>CAZWGY010000543.1:0-3094 GCA_964633575.1 uncultured Desulfobacteraceae bacterium | reverse complement strand
CTCATCCCTCAGTCCTCGTCCAGCACCGCCCTCACCTTGGCCACCAGATCCTTCATGGAAAAGGGTTTCTGGATGAAGCTCACCTCCGGGTCGATCACCCCCTGATGGGCGATCACTTCGTCGGTATATCCCGACATGTAGAGAACCCGGATGCCGGGTTGGCGGACCCGGACCGCTTCGTAGAGCCGCTTCCCGTTCATCTCGGGCATGATCACATCGGTGAGCAGGATGTCCACCGGTCCGTCGTGGGCTTCCAGCCGCGACAGGGCCGCCGGTCCCGACGCTTCAGCCAGGACCGTAAAGCCCCGACGGCGAAGCAATGCCTCGGTCAGGCCCCGGACCCCTTCGTTGTCCTCCACCAGGAGAACCGTCTCGGTTCCGCTTTCCACGGGACGCGGAGGGTCCTCGGGCTCCGGCGGCGAGGGGGCCAGGTCGGATATCGGGAGATAGACCTTAAAGGTGGTCCCCCGGCCCGGCTCGCTGTAAACCCAGATGTTCCCGCCATGCTGCTTGACAATCCCGTACACGGTGGCCAGGCCCAGCCCGGTGCCCTTATCCGCCGGCTTGGTGGTGAAAAAGGGCTCGAAGATGTGCTCGCGGGTCCGGTCATCCATGCCGACCCCGGTGTCGCTCACCGCCATCATGACGTAGCGCCCCGGCGTGACCCCATCGTGGGCCGCCGCATACGTTTCGTCGAGAACGACCTCGGCCGTCTCGATGGCCAGGACCCCGCCTTCCGGCATGGCGTCCTGGGCGTTGACCGAGAGGTTCATGACGACCTGCTCCAGTTGCCCCACATCCCCCTGGACCGTCGGGATCGATTGGGCCAGGACCAGCCGGACCTCCACGTCCTCGCGGATGGTCCGCCGGAGCAGCTTCCGAAACTGGGTCAGCACCTCGTTCAAGTCCAGGGGCGTCACCGCCAGGACCTGCTTCCGGCTGAAGGCCAGGAGTTGTCGGACCAAATCCCGGGCCCGCTCCCCCGCTTTCATGACCTCACGGATCGAGCGCTTCCGCCGGTCCTCCTCGTGGAATTCCATTAAGAGCATCTCGCTGTACCCGAGGATCGGGGTCAGGAGGTTGTTCAGGTCATGGGCGACGCCGCCGGCCAGCCGGCCCACGGATTCGAGCTTCTGAGCCTGCTGAAACCGGGCCTCCAGCCGGGCCTTTTCCTCGCTTATCCGGACGGTTTCCGTGATGTCCCGGACATTGACGAGAACCCCCGCGATCAGCGGGTCGTCCATGAAATTCCGGCCGATGGCCTGAAAATGCCGGTATCCGCCATCCTTGTGGATGTGCCGGTATTCGACGACGGCTTTTCCGTCAGGGTTCCCAAAGAGGGATTGAAACGCATCGATTACCCGGTCCACGTCATCGGGGTGGATGATCTCGGCAAAGGGCCGCCGGAGTTCGTCGGCGGTAAACCCGGTGATCCGCTCAGCCGACGGGCTGATGTATCGCTGATGGCCGGTTTCATCGATGAAGACGATGATGTCCGAGGATTCCTCCACAAATTTCCGGAAGCGCCGTTCCTGCTCCCGAAAGGCCTCTTCGGCCCGCCGCTGATCCGTGATGTCCTGGACCACCACGATGGCCTGCCCCGTGAGATCGCCATCGTCACGGACCGGGACCACGTGATTGGAATAAAGCCGCTCCCGGAACGTGACCTCGTAATAGCCATCTTCGCCGCGAAGGCCGGCCTCGAGGTAGGGCCGCATGATATCCCAGAGATCCGGGAAGCCCTCGGGCACCGTCTTGCCCACCACCGCCTCGCTTTTCAGCCCGGCCGGGCCAAACGCCTTGCCGTTGGCCACCAGAAATCGAAACTCCTGGTCATAGAGAAACAGCGCCCCGTCCGGGAAATTTTCCGTCAGGGACCGATACCGGGCCTCGCTCTCCCGGAGGGCCGCTTCGGCCGTTTTTTGCTCGGTCACGTCCCGGGCGATGCCGACGTACCCGACGACCTCGCCGGCCTCGTTGCGGAGGGGCGAGCCCTTCGAGGTATGCCATCGGATCGTGCCGTCCGTCCGCTTGATCCGGTATTCCACGCTGATTTGGCGCTCGCCGGTGGCCAGCACCCGCTCGAGAAACTCCCGGCAGAGATGGACGTCGTCGGGGTGGACATAGGGCGCAAAAGACCGGCCCACCGCCGCCTCGGCCGGCTCCCCCATGAATTCCAGCCAGTTCGGGGACACATACGTAAAAACCCCCTCGGGGGTCGTGGCATAGACGATATCCGAGGCGTTTTCCACAAAGGAGCGGAACCGGCTCTCGCTTTCCCGGAGCTTCCGGGTCCGGTCATCCAGAAGCCCCTCTATCCGCAACAGGCTCCGCTCCCGCCTTGCCTTGACGCAGAGCGCCATTAAATACTCCGGGTCAAAGGGCTTCCGGAGATAGGCGGCGGCGCCCGCCTTCATCCATTTCAGCGCCAGTTCGGGCCGGGGGTCCACCGTAATCATCACCAGGATGCAGTCCGGCTGATCGGTCCGGCATTCCGTCAGGAGCCCATCGCCCGGCTCGTCCGGAAGATGGTAATCGATCACGGCGACATCGTAAGCAGCCATCTGGAAAGCCGCCCGGCCCCGGCCCGCCGTCAGCGCGACATCCGCCACATATCCGTGGGTCTCGAAGGTCTCCTTCAACAGGCCGGCGGTGGACCGGGAATCGTCGATGATCAACGCCCGGGGCCGGTACCGGGGCAGCCCGCCCGCCAGGAGCGCCCGGACCTGGGCAATGAAGGTCGGCCCGTCCACCGGCACGGGGAGAAAGGCATCCGCCCCGATGTCGGCGGTGATCCGGGCGGCCTCGTCCCCCGAGAAAGTCGCCGAGACCACCAGAATCGGCACCTGGTTGAAGGCGCCGTACTCCGGGGACCGGAGCAGCCGGCAAAACCGCCACCCGTCGATTTCCGGCATGTAGAGATCGGTGATGATAATGTCGGGCGGGTCGTCCGGGCGCATGTCAGACAAAGCCGCCTCGGCCGACGGCCAGGTCGCCGCCTCGATTCCCGCCTTTTTCAGCAGTTCGGACAGGATTTTGCGCTGGGTCAGGTCATCATCCACCACGGCGGCAACGGGCCGCTCCCGCCCGGGGT
>CAZWGY010000542.1:0-3102 GCA_964633575.1 uncultured Desulfobacteraceae bacterium | reverse complement strand
GACTGGAAATCGATCCGGGCAATACAGTATCCGGGTGAATCATCAATTTCGTATCTGCTTCCGATGGACTTCTAAGGGTCCAGAAGATGTTGAAATTGTAGATTATCACTAAGGAGATCAGTATGAGCCATCTTGATCCGGTTACTCCAGGTGAGCTTCTGTTTGAAGAGTTTTTGAAACCGCTGGGAATTTCAACGCTTCGACTATCCAGGGAGATTGGGGTAGCGCCACGTCAAATTGAAGAAATTATCGGCGGCGGATGCCCGATTACCGCCGACACTGATCTCAGGCTGTGTCGATTTTTCGGCCTGTCCAGAGGTTACTGGCTCCGGGCGCAGGTGGAGCATGACACGGAGCTCGCTCAAGTTGCGCTCTCTGACACACTGGAGCAAATCGTACCCTGGGCGGAGCAGCAACCTGATGCCCGTGGTCCAGCCTGATCGACCGGCCAACCCGTCGGATTTCAAAGCCAACCAGTCCCCTGGGAGCACGGCGCGCCAGGACTGCCAATCCCGAAGCACGGGGCCTTCACTCAATTTTGACTTTTCCCCGAAAATAAGATAACGTCCGTCGGATGGAAGCGGGCTGGCGTGGGCGCCCTTGCCCGAGCAACTGCTATGCGGTCACAGGCAAAGTGGGGAAAGATGGGATCGGATCGATTGGTCAAGATGGCGGTGGTCGTTTCCGCGGTTTACGTGGCCGCGGCTTTCGGTTTGGATGGCTACTTAGCCGGCTGGCTCGGCGGACGGATGCCGATGCTCGGGGCCGCCGGATTTCTTGTTGCCGCCACCCTCGCGTTGACCCTCCTCTGCCTGATCCGGGCTCGCCGGTTGACCCTTCCCCTGATCATCCTCTACATCGTCGGCCTCGGCCTGTTTCTCCGGCTTCATCTGGAGATCGCCGCGGTTTTCGGGCCGGCCCACTACGGGGTCGATTCCGGGCCGGGTTTGGCGGACCTGGCCTTCCTGGTGGGCGACGGAGTCCTGCGGGGCCTTGACCTGCCCGACCTCCTTCCCGCCTTTTCGATCTCCATCCGGCCGGTGACTTCGGCGACGGCCCTGCCCCGGCTGGTGGATATCCTCCTTGCCTTCTGGACGGCCGCGCTGGTGATCACCGTCCTTCTCAACTGGGTCGCCGGACAACTGGCCCGGATGGAGATCACCCCCCCGGCCATCAAATGGGGGATTCCCGCCGGCCTGGCCGGGATTTTCGTTTTAACCGTTGTAATGGGGTATCTCGACAGCCGAAGCCTCATGTTGCTGCTCCTCTGGCCGGTTGACGGCGCGGCCAAGGTCCTGGACATCGGGGATGCGCTCCAGGCCTTCGGGGTTTCGCTGAGCTTTCCCGAGACCGGCGGTGCCTTCGGAATCCTGGCGGCCGCCTTCCGCCTGGTTACGCTGGCGGGTCTGCTGATTCTCATTTCCCGGCTGGCCGGAGGAACCGGCGGCCGTCGGTCGGTGGAATCCCTGGTCGAAATCTTCCTGTCCGCCGAGGCCCCGCTGGAAGACCGGCTGGCCGCTCTGGAAACCGTCGCAAACTATGGCGCCTTTGCCGAGCCGGCCATTCCGCCGCTGATCACCACTCTGGCGGATCCCGAAAAGAAGGTCCGAACCGCCGCGGCCCATGCTCTCCGGGAGATCGATATCGACTGGGCCGAAGGCGAGGCGGCGATTTCCGCGGTGCCGAGCTTTGTTAAGGCCACCCGGAAAAAGGACATCGAGGTCCGGCTGGCCGCGGTGGACGCTCTGGGCGAGATCGGCGAGCCGGCGGCTGAATCGGCTCCCGCCCTGGTTGCCCTGCTGGGGGACTCCGCCGAGGCGGTCCGGGCGGCGGCGGCCGAGTCCCTCGGCCGGATGGGGTCTGCGGCCGAATCGGCGGCGCCCCGGCTGGTGGGGATGCTCACCGACGACTCGGATGCGGTCCGGGGGGCGGCAATGGAGACCCTCACCGCGCTGGGACCGGCCGCGCCCCCGGCCCTCATCGATGTCCTCGACGGCGATGACCCCGAGCTTCGGGCGACCGCTCTGGCGGCCCTGTCGGAAATCGAGCCGGGCTGGGCGGACGGGGAGCTCGGCGAGGCGGCCGTGGCGCGGTTTACCGGCGTGATCCGGGAGGGGTTCGGCGAGGCCCGGATTTCGGCCATCGAGACTCTGACGAGCCTGGGACCGGCGGCCCGGAAGGCGATCCCCGATCTGGTCTCGGTCCTCATCGACGGGGATCGGGCGGTCCGGGAGGCCGCAGTCAAGGCCCTCAAGGCCATCGATCCCAAGTGGACCCGGAGCCAGGCGGCCCGCTCCGCCGTTCCCCAACTGGTCCGGGCTCTGGTGGACAGCGACCGGAACATCACCAAAACCGCTCGGGCCGTCCTGACTCGAGTGGCGCCCGACTGGCCCACCAACCCGGCCACCATCGAGGCGGTCCCCCATTTCCAGAAGGCCCTTTCCCACAGCCTGGACACCGTCCGGGCCGCCGCCGCCGACGTCCTCCGGGAGCTGGGGCCGGCGGCCGAACCGGCGGTTGACGACCTCATGAACGCCCTCACCGACGACCGCCAGGCGGTCCGCCGGGCGGCGGCAACCGCTCTGGACGCCATCTCCCCCGGCTGGCGGGAGAGCGGCCGGATGACCGCTGAGGTTGAGCCGCTTCTGGAAAAGCTCGAATCCGAAGACTGGCGGGTCCGGGCGGCGACCTGCGGAACCCTGGGCGAGATGGGGGCGACTTCGGCGGTCCCCGCCCTGGTGGCCTGTCTGGCCGATCCGGACAAAAACGTCCGGGCGGAGGCAACCGCGGCCCTCAAGCGGATCGACCCGAAATGGCCTCGGAGCACCGCCGCCCGGAAGCAAATTCCCACCCTCATAGGAGCCCTCGGCCACGGCCAGTGGGGGGCCCGGGCAGCGGCGGTCACCGCACTCGGAATGTTCGGCCCTCCGGCCGCCAAGATGGTTGCCCCCCGGCTGGTAAAGATGATGAACACCGACAGCATCCTGGATGTCCGGAGCGCGGCCAAGCGGGCCCTGGCCCGAGTCGATCCGAAGGGTCAGTATCACACTCCGGAAAAAAAATAGGTGATAGGTGATAGGTGATAGGTGATAGGTCATAGGT
>CAZWGY010000541.1:0-3114 GCA_964633575.1 uncultured Desulfobacteraceae bacterium | reverse complement strand
CCTCCGAGGTTTCCAAAAAATTTGGAAACCTCGGAGGTCTCCCGCCGTGCCGGCCTCGCGCGTGGGGATGAATCCCCACGCTATTACCTCAAAGTCCTTACAGGACTGAATGTGGCTTGGCGTCCTTTTGTGGCCGATTTCATGTAATGGCTATATTGGGGCACGAGAGTCAGCGTCCTGTAGGGACGCCGTGTAATAGCGCGGGAATTTATTCCCGCGCGGCTGTGCGGCCGCCCGTTATTGGCAACCACGGGGGTTGCCCGTACATGGTGAGACCTCCGAGGTTTTGAAAAAATTTGGAAACCTCGGAGGTCTTTGGCGGCACTCCATACCCCGTCGAATACCGAAGATGAGGGCGGGATGCAAGGGAAAACCGGCGGTTGGGGGGGATGGCGGGATGTGAGGACAAAAAACCCCCGCCGGCGGGAGCCGAGGGGGGTTCAGGCACGGGGAGAGGTGACGGGGATCAGATTTCGGGGGGAGCGCCCTGGATTCGAATCCGCCAGAGGGGGGCGCCGGTGTCGGGGTCCCGAAGCTGGATCGACTCGCCGTTGACCGTCACCGTCATGGCGACGTTCCGGCTTTCATCGCCGATCTCCACGGCGTAGCCGGTGACCGTGACCGTGTCGCCGATCCCGGGCGGGTCAACCTCGAGGTGCCGCCAGTAGGGCAGGGGGGCGAGGCCCACCACGCTGACTTCCCCGGCGGCGTCGGTGGCCAGGACGATCCCGCCCCGGGGAAGCCGGTCGATCAGGGTCCCGGTGTAGTCAAAGGGGGTGCCGGTGAGGATGAGCTGGAACCGGTCCTCGGGGCTCCAGAGGGGCCTGCCGGTCTCGGGGTCCCGGATGTCCAGGGTCTGGCCGTTGATGGTTACCGTCACCGCGATGTTCCGGGTTTTGCCCCGGAAGGTCACCGAGTAGCCTTCAGCGGCCATCTGATCATCGACCTCGGGCGGGGTCGCGTCCTGGGTTTCGTAGAAAAACCTCGGGGGGAGCCCGCCGACGATCATCTCGCCGTCGGCCGTGGTCAGGACAACCGCCCGGCCCCGGATGATCTCGGTCACCGTGCCATCGACGGCAAACGGGGTGCCCACTTCGGAGAGCGGCGGCCGGTCTTCGGGGGGCGGTCCGTCGGGTCGATGCCCGCCCGGTCCGCCGGGTCCGCCGCCCGGCTGGGCAAAGGCGGCTCCGGCCGCCATCAGGATGGTCAGCGTGGTCACGGTAATCCAGGTCATGGGTCTGAGTCTCATGGTCTGTCTCCTTTCAGGTTGGGGGTTACGGCGTTTGCCGGCGGCCCGGCCGGTCCGGGCGCCGTTGCCGTTCCATTCGTTTTTGTCTGTGGGATTCGAACATCGACTTGAGGGTCTGGAACCGCTCGAACCCCAGGAGCTTCCGGACTTCGATCAGGAACCGGAACCGCTCGGCCGCCAGAGCCGACCGGGCGGCGGTAAAGGCGTTGAACCGGTCGGTGGCCTCCTTTTCGGAAAAGGTTTCCCCGTCGAGGGCCAGCTCGAGCTCGAAGCGCTGCCGCTCCACGTCGTTTTTCCGGTCGATCATCTTCCGGCGGCTTTCCACGAAGAGGGTGTCCAGACGCTGCTTTTCGGCGTCGGTCAGGTCCACCCGCTGGGCCACCCGGGGAATTCGCCACCAGCGGCCCGGGGGCATGGGCGGGCCGTCATCGGGCGGTCCCGGCTGAGCCGCAAGAGATACGGGGATGGCCAGAAGGATGGCCAGGCCGATGGTCGGCAATGTCGTTTTAATGAGGCTCATGGCGTTTCTCCTTTAAAGACGGGTCAGGTCCATTCGATCTCGCCCGTCAGGCGCGAGGTTGGGGGTTGGGTGTTGTCGATCTCGGGGACGACGAAGTCGAGAAAGTCGTCTCCGAAGTAGCCGGAGGGCTCGGCGATATCGCCGAATGGGTCCGGTAATCCGGCGGTTTCGAGGGTCCGGACTTCCTGGATAAAAGCCCCGTCGGCGGCCATCTCGGCCCGGAGCTCGGCGGTCGGGTCCGGAGCGGGGCCGGGGGACCGGTCGAGGGCGAATTGTCCCACCAGGAAGAGGGCCATCAGGAGGGCCGCGGCCGCCGGAGCCCAGGTCAGGCGCCAGGGGAGGGCCGGCGCCTGGGCCGGGAGCCGGATCGGCCGGCTCGGTGACGGGGCCGTCTTTCGAGCTAGAGCGCCAACCCGGTCGAGGTCGCCGGTCAGGTCGGCGATGGCTCCGGCGCACCGGGGGCAGCGGTCGATGTGGTCCCGGTCGGCGGCCGTCAGGTCGGCCCGGTCGATAGCGGCCCGGATCAGGGCGTCGTCGGTCAGGTGGCCGGTTGTCGGGTCGTGGGTCATGGCGGATCTCCTCTGTTGATCATCTCCCGGATCTCCGGATGGTCCTTGAATTTCCGGATCGCCCGGTAGAGATGGGTCTTGATGGTGCTTTCGCTCCGGCCGAGGACCTCGGCGGTCTCCGGGATGGTCAGCCCGTCCACGAACCGGAGCAGGAAGACTTCCCGCTCCCACCTGGACAGGATGTCGAGGAACCCGAAGAGCCGGTTTCGGAAGTCCCGGTCCATGAGCCGGGTTTCGGGGGTTTCGGGGTCGGCCGATTCCGGCGGGTCGTCGGCGCCGGCGATCGTGCCGAGGGTCCGCTGGAGCCACCGTTTCCGGCGGAAGTCCCGGACCCGGTTGGTGGCGATCCGGAAGAGCCAGGGGCGGAACCGGTCGGGTTGCCGGAGCGTGGGCAGGCGCCGGAGCATCTGGATGAAGACGTCCTGGGTCAGGTCCTCGGCGTCCATCCGCCGGCCGACCCGGTAGTAGATCATCCGGAAGACCGCTCGGTGATACCGGGCCGCCAGGCGCTCGCACGCGGCCCGGTGGCCGTCGATTGCCCGGGCGATCAGCTCAATGTCGGATATGGCGCCCGCTTCCGTGATGATCATCGATTCCTTCCGTTACTCCGGTTCCGGCCACGTTTTTACGGCCGGCATTGGTCGTTATTTCGACCACCCGGCGTTCAGACCTAACCCCCCTAGCCCCCCTTCCCTGAAGGGAAGGGGGGAATGACCATGCTATGATTTCAGCCGGATCAGGCAATTGATGTCACCCCCTCTCCTTTAGGGGAGGGG
>CAZWGY010000540.1:0-3116 GCA_964633575.1 uncultured Desulfobacteraceae bacterium | reverse complement strand
CAACGGGGCGGATTGTTACAGGCCGGGGTGAAGCCCCGGTAATCCGCATCCAAAAACCCTTTAGCCCTGAAAGGGCGGGCTAGAAAATGTAGGGGCAACACCCCCTGGTTGCCCATCGCGGGCGGAAAAGACCTCCGATGTTTCCAAAACCTCGGAGGTCTGATGAGGTCTGAGGACGTTAATAGGTTAATCCATTCTCATGCACGGGGGTGTTCGCGGTGCCCGCCCCGGTCATGAGGGGTTATCCCGAATCTTTGTTCCGAGACGGTTGTTCTCAGAGCGGGAGGGAGTCGGGGGAGGGATCTTGCGGCCGGGGGTCCGGGGTGGCCGGACGGTAAAACGGCACGAAGAGGCAGTCCCGGAATACGCCGGAGGGATTTTTATCGAAGTAAGGGTGGGGCTCGTTGGCGGCGGCGTGGCAGCCGTGGCAGGCTTTTGATGTCACCGGAGTGGGCGGGCCGTCCGGCTTCTGGATGAAAAACCGCCAGCCGAACGTGGCCATCCGGTGGTCGGGGTCCTTGTGCATGATAAAAAGCCGGCCCGGAACCTGGCCCACCTCGGCCCGGTCCTCAAAGATCTGCTTGACCACCGTGGCGCCTTCCGGCAGCTCCACCCGGACCACCCGTCCGTCAGATCGGGTAACCCGGGGGGAAAACGCCGCGGGATTGGCGTAAATCCGCCGGATGGACATCCCGTGGCCGGGAACCGGGGTGTCTATCAATCCTTCGACGGGCCGACGCCATCGGCGCCAGTCGTCCGGGAGGGAAAACGGCGGTGCCGGCGCCTCCGACGGGGTACACGCCCCGGCCAAAAGGGCCAGGGCGAGCGCCATTCCGGCATAGCGTCCGATTCGGCTCATTGTCGGGTCTCCCGCAAGGCATGGGTGAGCACCGGTTCGGACTTGCCCTTCACCTGGATCGGTGGGCGAGGGTCGGCGATCACCCGGCCGGCCACCTGTCGGTAGCTTTCTTCGGAGAGCAGGATCTCGTCCTTGCCGGCCGCCGCGCAGAGCCGGGAACCTAGGTTGACCGAGTCTCCGATCACCGTCCGGTCCATCCGGCCCATCGACCCCATGTTTCCGGAAATCATCTCCCCGGTGTTAATGCCGATCCCCACGCTGATGGGCGTCTCGGTGGTCCGGGCGCGTTCCCGCAAGGCGTTTCGGATGGATTCGGCGGCCCGAGCGGCCCGGAAAACCATCTCATCCCCCTCGAAGATCGCCATCAGCTCGTCGCCCACGAATTTGTCGATGTCGCCGTCAAATTGGCTGACGATCTCGGCCTGGAGGCGCATCACCTCGTTTAAAACCTGGATGACCGCCTCCGGGTCCCGATCCTCCGAAAACCGGGTAAACCCCCTGATGTCGGTGAAGAGGACCGTCAGATGACGTTTCTCGCCGCCCAGGGCGATCTCATCGCTGCCCTGGATGTGGGCCAGAGTTGACCGGGAGACGAATCGAGAAAGCTTGAACCGCTCATTGAGCCCATCGATCATCCCGTTGATCCGGAGGCCAAGCTGAGAGATTTCATCCGCCCCCCGGACCCGGACCTCGGTCTTGAAATCACCCGCCCCCACCCGCTCGACCACCCCCCCGATCTCGAGAATCCGCTTGATGATGACCCGGCGGATAAAGGCCAGCAGCAGGATCGACAGGACGGCCACCACCGCCGCATAGATCCCCCCGGCGATCCAAACGTTTTTGAGGGTCTGGGCGTAAACGGTATCCAGGGAAGCGGCAACCCGGATCACCCCTCGAACCACATGATCGGTGCCATGGCACCCGGAACAGCGGGGCTGATTGATCAGGGGCTTGTAAATGGTCAGGGTCCGGGGCGGATCGGCCGTCCGGCGGACGGAGACGTCGATGACCTGGTCAACGGCCCGCCTGAGCTCCGGATCACGGAGCGGCGGTCCGGTAATGAAGGTGGTTTTGGGCGGGAATCGGTCCTCTCCGATCATCTTGTTGACCGCGAATAAGGTCTGGTTGTCCGAAAAGGCCGGATCGCCGTTCGCCCGATAAAGGCGGATGTCCTTTACCAGGACCGATTGACGGATGGACCGCATGAGATCCACGGCCAACTGAGCCTCACCCGCCAGCATGGCGTTTTTAATGGCCATGTAAAGGACTTCCGACTCCTCCTGGAGGGCATTTTCCCGGCTGTTGATGACGGCAAGATTCTGGGCCGTGAGGTAGTACACGATGGTCAGCCCGACCCCGATGGCCAGAATGACCACGATGATGACCAGCAGCCGGACGGAGATCCGCCGGGCCATGGGGATGGACGGGACAGATGTTGGTGACATCAGGCGGATTGCCTCCGTGGAAACGGGTCCGTGGTCAGCCACGCCCTCGGCGTGGTCCGAAATTACTCAACCACGTTATAGCCATAAAAATCAAGCCCAATTGCACTTGAGCGACGATTCGGCCCAAGGTATAAAGAGGGCGGAGTCTGGCGGAAAACGGCGTTTCCCGAAAATAGGGGACTGCGGCAGGGAAACCAGGCTCATCCCGGCGCCCCTCCTGAAAGGCGGAATCTCGGGAATGGACGGCGCACGATCCGTTATCCCCGCCTTCGGTATCAGCGTCACGCCCAGACTGCCGCGAGCACGACGGGAATTTACACAACACACAACCAGAACATTTCGTATTCCATATTGGCATTTCATTGGACTGTGTGAGCGGAAAAAAGTTTCGCCGCTATAGCATCTTTGGTATGCTATATCCAGCGTCCGGATGCAGGCAGCGGCGGGGGTATCCGTCGCGGCCCGGGGGGCGCGCTTCCGGAAATCCCGCGTCCCGTCAGGACGCCGGGTAATAACACATTCCCGCGTCGCCCCTCGCGCCGGCTCGATGGGTCTCGTGGAATACTGAAAATCCTTTCATGGACGGCTCTATCGCGATAGCGGACAAGCTACAGGTGGATTATGGCTGAAATCAAGAAAGCTAAAGACCATTCAGGCGTTGATAAAGGCTTGGTCGCCATGTTCATTAAAATGACCCCAGAAGAAAGACTCAAATCGAATGACAATGCGGTACGTGCTATTCTGGAATTGAGAAATGGGCGTTGATCATCGTTTCGGCCATTAGGCCCTCACCCTTTTCTGAGCGGGCCTCC
>CAZWGY010000539.1:0-3119 GCA_964633575.1 uncultured Desulfobacteraceae bacterium | reverse complement strand
ACATCCAGTGTGGCTCCCATCCGGTGACGACGATCCATTTCTGCTTCCGGATGGCATTGGATAGCTCGGCGGTCATGGAGACTTCGGAACCCTGGACCAGTTCGTAGTTGTAAAGGCCATATTCCCGCATGGCCTCCCTGGTCCTTTCCATGATCCCGGCCGCCGGGTCGATCCCGATGATCCGGCGGTTGAACTTGTCCGCGTATTCTTTCAGATCGCCGATGGACTCGGCCTTGATATAGGATTCGTTGCGTTGACCGGACGAGGCGGTCTGCCGGCCGACGGTGATGTCCGGCACCACCAGACCAATCTGGGTCCCTTCCAGATTCGGCCCCAGATCCTCAACCTGATCCTTGTATTCCTCGTAAAAATGGCCGTGGGTGCTGGGCAGCCAGCCCGCCACCATCCCATCGACCGTGCCGGCGGCCACCGCCGCCCACATCTTATCGGCGGTCATCGAGACAATCTCGCACTCGTAACCAAGTTTCTCCTGGATCACCGTTTTGACCATGTTAGTGGCCGCCACCGTCTCCGACCATTCCACATAGGAGAGTCGAACCTTTTTCTGGGCCGCGGCCGGGTTGACGACCAGAAGGGTTGCCAGCAGGGCGGCCACACCGAGCAGGACGGTCGATGCCCGAAAAATCGCCTTCTTGTTCATGATTACCTCCTTATGATGCTTAAAACCGAAGAGAATCGAGACGGCACTCCGCCGCCTTTTCTAAAGATATGGACCCGTCATCCCCGGGCGAATCAACCGTAGCCATGTTTTTTGGCATGGTCGATCAGCCCCTTGACCACCGCGAAACACATCAGAAACATGATGATGGCAAAGGGCAGGCCGGTGCTGATGGCCGCGGTTTGGAGAGCCACCATCCCGCCTCCGAGCAGGAGCACCGCCGCGACCACGCCTTCCGTGATGGCCCAGAAGAGCCGCTGAGGGGTCGGGGGGTCCGGGTTGCCGCCGGCCGTGATGATGTCGATGACCATCGAGCCGGAGTCCGAAGAGGTCACAAAGAAAAAGATGACCACGACCATGGCCAGAATGGAGGTCACCCAGCTCAGCGGAAAGCTTTCCAGAAAGACGAACAGGGAGACCGGGATGTTGGTCTGAACCGCCTTGGCCATCCCGCCGCTCATGTACCGCTCGATATAAATGGCGCTGTTACCGAAAACGGTCATCCAGATAAAGGTCACGAAGGTCGGGACGACCAGGACGCAGGACAGGTATTCCCGCAGGCTCCGGCCATAAGAGACCCGGGCGATGAACATCCCCACGAACGGACACCAGGCGATCCACCAGGCCCAGTAAAAGATGGTCCACCCGTTCTGCCAGTTGCCGGCATCCGTATAGGTTTCGTTCCAAAACCCTAGAGTGAAGAAATCCTGGAAGTAATTCCCCAGGTTTTCGATCAGGGCGTTCATGATGAACAGGGTCGGACCGAGGAACAGGATAAAGAGCATCAGGAGGAGGGCCAGGCCGATGTTGATGTTACTGAGGAGCTTAATGCCGCCGTCAAGCCCCCGGACCACCGACCAGGTGGCCAGCGCCGTAATGCAGGCGATCAGGATCGTCTGGACCCAGGCGTTCTGGGGGATCCCGAAGAGGTGGGCCATGCCGGCGTTCACCTGCTGGACACCAAAGGCCAGGGATGTGGCTACGCCGAACAGGCAGGAGATCGTGGCCAGGATATCGATGGTGTTGCCGAGCCCGCCGTAGATCCTCTCCTTTAAGATCGGATAAAAGACGTTCCGGATCGACAGGGGCAGCCCCTCGGTGAAGCCGAAAAACGCCAGTCCCAGCCCGATCAGGGCATAGATTCCCCAGGGATGGAATCCCCAGTGGAGAAAGGTCAACTGCATGGCCGCCTTGGCGCTCGCCACGGTGCCCGGCTCCGACAGCGGGTTGGCCACGTAATGGAACATGGGCTCGGCAACTCCATAGAAGAGCAGCCCGATGCCCATGCCGGCGCTGAAGAGCATGGCAAACCAGCTCATATAACTGAACTCGGGTTTGGCATCGGGGCCGCCGATCCGGAGTCTCCCCAAAGGCGAAACCATGATCCCGATGCAGGTTGCCAACACGACATTCATGGTCAGAACCAGAAACCATCCCGTATATTCGCTGATCCAATCCTTGATGGCTGCAAAGAGCTTTTCAGCGGCATCACCGGCGATGATCGTGAACAACACGCCGGCGAAGATCAGTCCCGCGCCCCCGAAAAACACCCAAGGCTGGATATCGTATTTAAAGATCTTGTTGTCCAGGTTTTTGATGGTTTTTGCCGTTTCGATTTGAAATGCCTTCTCATCGGCCACGGAACACCCCCTTTCTACAACGCTTAGTCACTCTTGATCTTTTTCAAAACAATTCTGTCATCCTCGACAACCATTTCGAATGCATCTCCCGGTGTAAACCCCGACTTATCGAGGATCTCCTTGGAAAAGACGATTCCGGTCTGCCGGACTTTCGGCTTTTCGCCCTCGGGATCATCAAAGAGCCCCTTGACGATATAGACCTTCTTGTCTTCATCCTGGAGCATCCGCAAATGCTCCCATAAGGTGTAAGGGGAGATGTTGAACTCCTTCATGATCTCCTTGGCCTTCTTGCCCTCATTGATCATCTGTCTCAGTTTGTCCGGATTGTAGCGGATGCTGTAGTCTCCCTTAGCCATGTTGGACACCTCTCTTTCCGTAAAGGGTTAATGGAAATGAATTCCCCGCGGATTCGCCGCAAAGCGTGCGCCAAAAAGTGATGACGCAGCATCCCTCATGGGGATTCGGCCAGATACATCCTTCTGAAATAATTCAAAATGCACCCGCAAGCCCGGTTTGATCATCCCGCCGCCCTGAAAGCGAAAAAACACGATCATGGGAGCGGTTTTGCGCGGCCGGGGCGCAAATTGAGGCTTGATATTAAAGGATTTAGTTACTGAAGGCAATCCAAAAATTGCTGGAAATTTGGCGGGGATTCCGATAAGCACTTTCAAGTTGTTGATTTGCGGTATAATCAGGGCGATTGAGAGTGTGAAAATGGGGGCGGCGCGGCGTCCGGTCCAGGCACGGGGCTAAACAAGGATTCCGAGGATGGGCTTGATCATCATTTCGGTCACAATGTA
>CAZWGY010000538.1:0-3129 GCA_964633575.1 uncultured Desulfobacteraceae bacterium | reverse complement strand
GCGCTGACCTAGCCCCAACGGGGCGGATTGTTATAGGCCGGGGTGGAGCCCCGGTGGGCCGGATTTAAAATTTGTTAAGCCCTGAAAGGGCGGGCTAGTCCGTGTTTGGCCCGTACACCCCATTTCTAGCTCGCCCTTACAGGGCTTTTGTATTTGTTTTGCCGGTTACCAGGGCGTTGCCCTGGCCTCTATCAATTCGCGCCTTCGGCGCTTGCCTCTATCCCTGTCTTTGACCCTGGCGGGGCTTATGTATAAAGACGAAAAGCCAAACCCCGGCAAGATGGCGCGAAAAATGAATTTTCGCACTCCTTGACCAGCCGTGCGCCGATGAAACAATAGACCTCCGAGGTTTCCAATTTTTATTGGAAACCTCGGAGGTCTCTTTGTCTCTAAATTCGCGGCAACGCTCCGGTCGTGGAATCGAAAATGAAGATGGCCCTGCGGCGACCATCATACCAGATCCCGGGGGATGGTCGTGTGCCAGTTCCGGGAAAAGATCCGCTCGTCTCCTTCGTAGGCGTCCAGGGTGGCGTGAATCCGGAAGACATCCCTTGAGGAGGTCAGGATCGTCCGGGTCACGGTCCGGGTGTGCCAGCCCGGCCGATGAAACTCCCGGAGACAGTAGGTCTCGCCTTTGACCGAATCGGGATCATCGTCCTCGATGGAATAGGTCTCGGTGATCCGGCTTCGGACCGTCAGGTCCACATCATCGATCCGGTAGGTCCCGTCGTCGTTGATTACCTCGAGGGCGGACCGGTCCGACGCGAGGTCCCGGACCACCCGCCAGGCCCGCTCCGGGGGCAGGACCCGGGTCCGGCTTCCGGGCGGAGCGGCTTCGGGATCGGGAATCGGTGACCCGTCTTGATCGGTATCGCCCCGGGGCCGGACCGGGAGCGTCAGGCGGCTGTCCGACAGGCTGAGGGTCAGGGTGGTCCGTTCCGGCGGCGTCCAGGCCAGGGGCCAGTAAGAGGTCGAAAGCGAGATCCGCAAACGGTGGCCGACTCGGAAGGTCTGGGCGATGTCGTTGTCTCCGTCTCCCGGCTCATCCGGTCGAGGGCATGCATCCACTGGGTTAAATAATGGAAGTACTGCCCGTCCCGGTTCCATTCGCCCGCCTCGTCAAAGGGCTCCGAGGCTCCCCGCTCGTTATCCGGCTTGCCGATCCGCAAACCGCCCCGGGTGGGATGACGCCGGCCCTCGTCTTCGGACAGGCCGCTGATCCACCCGGTCCGGTGGTCGTCCGCCCGATGTCGGCCCAGGACGTCGTGAACCTGACCCACCAATTCCCGCGCCGACTCCAGCCAGGTGTCATCCCCGGTGTGTCGGTGGAGCGCCAGGCAATTACAGACGGCAAACGCATCCGTCCACAAATACCGGCGCGGCGGGTTTGCCGTCGAAACACCGGTTTCTTCCAGGAACCGGGTCATGATCGCCCCGGCGCCCTCGATTGGCTCCATGGTCGTCTCTCCTTTCCGATCTAATCAGTTATTGTATCTCATGGCTCCGAACCTTCACCCCGAGATAGATCAACAGGGCGCCAAAGAGAATCGCATAGACGCCGATCAACACGATCACCGCCAGGATTCCGGCGCCCGGGTTGGCGATGAGCAGGATGCCGATCAGGATCGACAGGCCGCCAGTCATGATCAGGACCCACTCCCCAACGATCTCCCGGCGGAGCTGAACCGCGGCGGCGATCTCGAGAATCCCGGTCACAATGGCCCAGACGGCGATCAGGACCAGGAGCGCAACGGCCGTCACCGCCGGCCAGAAAAACGTGATCAACCCCACGACAACCCCGGCGATCCCCTCCAGAAAAACCAGCCAGGAATCCCTGATCCCATGTTGGAGAGCAGCCACAATGGCCAGGATGCCCTCCAGAGTCACGTAAGCGCCGAACAGGATCACGAGAACCCCCAAGGTCATCCCGGGCCAGAAAAGGGCCGCCAGCCCGAACAGAATGGCGAGAACGCCTCGCAATACATACAACCGCCAGTTTCGATGAATCAAAATCAACATTGGATGGGCCTCCTTTCGGTTTGAACGGTTAAGTCGCTTGGGGCAACTTCCCCCCAAGGGTCCATCCCATCCAGATTAACCGGATCGACCCCACCACCACAATCCGTGCAATACTGTAGATGCCTCCTGCATGGACCCCGAAAACCGGGGCATCGACCTACCGTTCCCACCGACCACAAGCGCCGATCGTCGAGGCGGATACCGGGTATAAACCTCGGAATATGAGTAATTGACCCCATGGATAGGGCCATCTGGCCCATTGTACAGTGTACTCAGACCCTCGCCTCGGATGGCGAGGGAATCAAGCATTGAAATGATCCAGGGCAAGCCGGAAGCAAACAACGGCTTCCAACGGGTCTGATCGACGAAAGGAGGCAAGCCAGAATGCGCACGGATGAAATGATTGAAAAGGATGTGGTGGAAGCGCTGACTCCGGATTCACGGGGGAGGGAGTCATCAGCCATGGATGAGACCATGTCGATATTCGGCGTCACCGAAGGGGTCAACCAGATGGCGGACCGCCATCCAGCCGGTACGCGGGTGCCCACCGATGATGAGATCATCGACAATGTTTTGCTGAAACTGGCCGCGACGGCGGATCTCGATGTCCTCGACCTGGCGGTCTCGGTCAAGGCCGGGACGGTGACCCTGCGGGGCACGGTCAATGCCTGCTGGAAGAAGGATTTCGCGGAGCGGCGGATTGCCAGCGAGCCCGGCATCACCACCATTGATAATCATCTGGCCGTCGTCCCCACCACGAATAGGGTGGACCAGGCCATCGCCCGGGATATCGTCGGCTCACTGGAGGCCCTGGACGAGGTGGACGCGGAGCGGGTGGAGGTGTCGGTTGTTGACGGAACGGCGACGCTCACCGGCCCCGTCCCCGATTGGTCCGCGCTTCAGTCCGCCCTCGAAGCGGCTCTCCACGCCATCTGCATAAAATCGGTGAAAAACAACCTGGTGATCACCGGCAAATAGCACCGGGCGTTCCCGCAATGCCGCCCGATGGGCTCCGGCCCCGTCGGGCGTCTCATGTTGCATCCAGGGAAAGACTGATAGGCCATGATCATCGTTTGGGCCATTCATCTCGCCCGGCTCATCCAACCCCTC
>CAZWGY010000537.1:0-3143 GCA_964633575.1 uncultured Desulfobacteraceae bacterium | reverse complement strand
CGGGGACCGTCTTTCGGGGACTGCTCCTTTCGGAGCTGACCGACGGGCCTCTGGCCGAGTCATTTTATCGGAGCCACGACCTGACGGGGCGCCGGGTCGCCGACCCGTTCATGGGCGGCGGTACCCCGCTGCTCGAAGCCAACCGGGTGGGCTGCGACGTGGTGGGCTGTGACATCAACCCCATGTCCTGGTGGGTGGTCCGCCAGGAAATCCGGCACCTCGATCTCGAGGCCTACCGCCGGGCCGCCGACGCCTTGCGCCGGTCCCTGGAGCGGAATCTGGGGCATCTCTATCGGACCACCTGCGTGATTTGTGGCTCGGACCGGGCCAAAGTCAAATATTTCCTCTGGGTCAAGACCCGGGACTGCGACGCTTGCGGGGCGGAGATCCGGCTTTTTCCCGGCCATCTGGTTTCCCACAACCGGCGCCATCCCCGGTTTGTCTTTCTCTGTCCGGCCTGTGGCGACCTTTCGGAGCGTGAAGATCGAGATCGGCCGGGCCATTGCGATTCCTGTGGAACGGTGCTGACGGCCGAAGGACCGGCCCGGCGGGGCAAGTGCCCCTGTCCCCGGTGCGGGGAGATCCACCGGTTTCCGGCGCCCGGAGACGGGCCGCCGCGCCATGCCCTTTTTGCCCTGGAATACTTCTGTCCGGCGTGCCGACCGGTTCACACCGGGCGGTTTTTCAAGCGCCCCGATCCCGGGGACATGGACCGGCTGGCGGAGGCTGATCGACGGTGGGCGGGGATGACCGCCCGGTTCGTCCCCGAGGACGAGATCCCGCCGGGCGACGAGACGGACCGGCTCCACCGCTGGGGGTACCGGCGATATCGGGAGATGTTCAACCCTCGCCAGTCCATCGCCCTGGAAGCGGCCTGCCGGATCATCGACGGGACGGCGGATGAACGTATTCGGGACGCCCTGGCCACCAACCTCTCCGACCTCTTGCGGTACCAGAACATGCTCTGCCGGTATGACGCGGCGGTCCTTAAGTCCCTGGACATCTTCTCCGTCCACGGCTTTCCGGTCGGCCTGATCCAATGTGAGTCGAACATGTTGGGAATCCGGGGACTCACGGGCAAACCGGTGGGAAGCGGCGGTTGGCTGAACATCATCGAAAAGACCATCCTGGCCAAGGCGTTTTGTCAAACGCCGTTTGAATACCGGATCAACGGTCGGAAAAAGATACGGGTGGACCTCCCGGACGAATGGATCGGAGACCGGCGGGAGGATCTCTTCGGGACCAGCCGGCGCGGCGTCGATCTCCATTGCGGGGACGCGGTTGAGCTGGATCTGCCCGCCGAAAGCCTCGACGCGGTCCTGACCGATCCCCCCTATTTCGGCAATGTCCAGTATGCGGAGCTGATGGATTTCTGCTATGTCTGGCTCCGGAAGCTGGTCGGCGAAACCCTGCCGACGTTTTCGGTTCCATCCACCCGGAACGCCGGGGAGCTGACGGGGAACGTGAGCATGAAGCGGGATCTGGCTCACTTCGCCGGCGGGTTGTCCCGGGTTTTTTCCCGGATGGCCGTTGCCCTGAAACCCGGGGCTCCGTTGGCGTTTACCTATCATCACAACCGGTTGGACGCCTATCTCCCGGTTGCCGTGGCCGTCCTGGACGCGGGACTGACGGTCTCCGCCGCTCTCCACTGCCCCGGCGAGATGGGGGCCTCCATTCACATCAGCGGGACGGGATCATCCATCATCGACACGATCTTCGTCTGCCGGAAAGAGGGGCGGATTCCCCGGAAGTGGATCGTCGAGACCCCGGCGGGTGTTGACCAACTGGTGAGGGCCGATGTCCGGAGCCTGGCGGCCGGCGGGGTCCGTCCCACCGCTGGAGACCTCCGGTGCATCGGATACGGCCACCTGATCCGTCTGGCGGTCTGGTTTCTTCGGGGCGACTGGCGGCGGGAGACGGCAATTGCGGAGAAGCTCGACCGGGTCCGGGCTTGGCTGGATGGATTCGGGAATCCACTGTCCGTTCAACCGAAAGCTTCGCTACAATGGCTGGCTGATTTGGAAGGTAACGAAGTCAAAGAAAATATTATGGATTTCGGAGCTGAAAGTGACATCGACATCATTTCCTTTTGAAGCCGACTTCGAAGATATTCAGAGTCATCCGGAGCCGTATGTAACATCCGTTTTCGCCTCTCTCGAATCTGAATTTTTGGTTTTGCCAAAAGGTCATGGATTTGTGGAATATCCTGTTTTTGAAAATGCTTACGAAGCATTGAAGAAAGCAACTACTGGCTTTCGGAACCTAACACCTGATCGGATCTACCCATTATTGCAGGAATTTCCCATCGTGATCATTGTCCTTCGCGCCATGTTAGGTTTTACGCCACCGGAATGGGCATATGTAGCTACTCAACGAAGTGATCTGGATATCTCCCAAGGCTTTGTAAGAAGCATGGACAGGAAAGTGCGGATGAACCCCGATGCCCCTATACGTTTATCGGGCATGTCAGAAAATCGACTGATTAAACTGATTGAAGTGGCTTGTGATCTATTATGTCAAAGGCCTCCGGAAGTGAGCGAAAGCCAGATACATCGGCTTGATAAGGCGGACACCCGTTTCGGACGCCAGAGTTTGGAAACAATGGCGGAAATGGGGGCACCATATTCAATGCTGCTTTATGAACGGTTTTTGGGAAGACCATTTGCCGGCCACAGAGATTCAGTAAGCGAGATTATTGGCAGTGGATTGGAGTCTGCTGTTGAAAAGGTTTTACACGATGCAGGGATAAGCTTTCGCAAGACCAAACGTGCTGAACGTCTCGAAGGCTTTGATCAGGCGCCTGATTTTATTGTTCCGTCTGAGTTTAATCCAAAAGTGATCATCGAAGCGAAGATAACCGAAGATGATGGTACAGCAAGAGATAAAGTGACACGTATCCAACATCTCGGAGAGCTAAGCACGGCAGGGTTGCCTGAGGGTGAACAGAGGTATGAAGTCATTGCATGTATCGGCGGTCGTGGTTTCGGTATCCGGCGTGAAGACATGCGGAAAATGCTTCTTGCGACAAGAGGGAAGGTGTTTACTTTGAAAACGTTACCACAAATGGTCGTACATACCCGTCTTCGGCACTTTCGATCCGATGACGGGGGGGCGGCTTTACCGACAACCCAAAGAGATTGTTA
>CAZWGY010000536.1:0-3146 GCA_964633575.1 uncultured Desulfobacteraceae bacterium | reverse complement strand
CGCTCGGCGGTCTCCTCCATCCGGAAATAGTCCGCCAGGGTCATGGCTTGGGGCTGAGCGGGCTCCATCAGCGTCTATCCTTTGGAGTGGCCCAGTGGCCCACGGCCCGAGCCAGGTCGGCTCGGGCCTTTTCCCGGTCGTAGAAAGCAGCGGTGGCCCGGGTCCGGGCCCGGTTCCGGTCCAGCTCGGCCTCCAGGTAACGGGTGATGGTGGCTGATCCGCCCTCATACTGGGCCTTGACCAGGTCGAGAGACTCCTCGGCGGCGGCCACACTGGCCGTGGCCACCTTCAGCCGGGCCTCGGCCGCGTCAAGGGCGAAGTAGGCGTTTTTCACGTCCGCCTTGATGGACAGGAGCGTCTTCCGGTCCGCCGAAAGGCGCTCCTCCAGAACGGCCTCGGCCTCCCGGACCCCGGCATCCCGTGAAAAGCCGGTGAAGAGGTCCCAGTTGAACATCAGCCCCACCGTCCAATTGTCCCGGTCCAGCTCGTAGGCCATGGACTCATCGTCCAGATAATACTTTCCCTGGAGGTCAACCCGGGGGAGATAAGCGGCCCGGGCCATGTCCAGGGCCATCCGGGACCGGACCACCGTTTGACGGACCCGCTCCAGCTCGGGCCGCCGGGCCAGAGCCCGGGTCAGCCCCTCCATGTAGCCGTCGGGAACCGGGACGGACAGGGAGCTGGTCTCCTTCAGGGGGATGGGCGGATCGGGGCTCACCCCCATGACCTCGGCCAGGGCGATGAGCGCCGTTTTCCAGTGGTTTTCAGCCCGGACCAGGGACTCCCGGGCCTCGGCAAGCCGGACATCCAGGGAGAGGATGTCCGATTTCAGGGCTCCGCCGGCCTTGAACCGGACGTTCATGACCCGCAACTGGCTCTCGACGGTGGTCACCGACTCCCGGGCAATGGCGATAAACCGCCGGGCGGCAAGCGCGTTGTAATAGGCGCTGATCACCGAGGCCGCCAGGCCGTTTTCCACCTCTTGCCGGGCGAGCTCAGCCTCGGTCCGGCCGGTCTCGGCCATCCGCCGGCGGAGCAAATCCCGGCCGCCGTTGAACAGATTGATCCGGGCCTGAATCCCCGACTCGAAGTTTTCGATCTTGCCGGGATCGTTGAAGTTGGTGTTGGGAGGGAGCTTCCGCTGGTCGATGGCCTTGAAAAGATAGGCCGACGGAGCGTCCCCCTCGGTGTATTCGGTGTAAACGCTGACGGCCGGGTAGAAGGCGGCGCCGGCCCGCTGGATGGCGGCGTCGGCCGAACGGATGCGGGATAAGGCCATCATCTTGTCCGGGCTGTTGGCCAGGGCGATTTCGATGGCGCTCTCGAGGGTCACCGGCCGGTTGACGGCGCAACTGGCGGTATCGCCCTGGCCCCCTTCCAGAGGCGCGAGCCGGCATAAGGTGTCGGCATACTCCCTCCGGATGTCCCCGTAATCATAGCTGGGCGGGGAAACGCAGGCGGCCGGGGAGATGGCCAGGGACACGGCGACAAGGATGGTTAAGAGGGGGAATCGACTTTTGCCTTTCATGGTCTCACCGGCCTTTCCTTCCCGACGCGGCGGTCGGGTACCGCTTGGGGTTGCGAGGGGCACGCATCGATAATTGTTCCTGATTTATAAGATATTTTGAGGGCCGGATCAATTGAAAAAATCTTCCAATGGGCTATAATGGCAGCTTATGCGCCCGGCCGCCGAAGCGGCCATAACCGGCCATGATCATCGTTTGGGCCATTCGACTCACCCGGCTCATCCAACCCCTCCCCCCGGCCCCCTCCCCTAAAGGAGAGGGGGAGTTAGACCTCCGAGGTTTCCAAAAATTTGGAAACCTCGGAAGTCTTCCCTTCAAGGAAGGGGGGCCAGGGGGGGTTAGGTCTGAACACCGTGTGGCCAAAATGATGTCAAGGCCCCTAACCCCTTATCCGATCTACCAAGGAGCAGCCATGAAATCAGTTGGATGGGCGTCCGTTGTGGCGTTATCGCTTATGGTCTGCGCGTCCGCGTCGATGGGCGCGGATGCCCGGTCAATCAAACCCCGGATCGTGGGCGGCCAGGAAGCGGCCCCCGGCGCGTGGCCCTTTATGGTGGCCCTCATCGACGCGGGGTCCACGGACCCCTATTACAGCCAGTTCTGCGGGGGCGCCCTGATCCATCCCAAGTGGGTGATGACCGCCGGCCACTGCGCCTACGGCGAGGCTCCCGAGGACATCGAGGTCCTGGCCGGAGTCCATGACCTGACCGCCGATCCGGGTCAGCGGGCGGCGGTCACCCGGATCGTGATCCACCCGGACTACGACGACTCCACCCTCGAAGCCGACGTCGCCCTGCTGGAGCTGGCCGAGCCTCTCGACCTGGAAACCATCGCCCCGGCCCCGGCCGACCTGACCCTGACCGGGCGGATGGGGATCACCATGGGCTGGGGGCTGACCGCCTACTCCAACTGGGACGCATCCCCCACGCTCCAGCAGGTGAGCGTCCCCATTGTCTCCAACGATGTCTGCAACGAAGGCTACAACGCCTATTCCTACTACCCCTACCATGACCCGGTGACCGAGACCATGGTCTGCGCCGGCTACGCCGAAGGGGGCAAGGACGCCTGCATCGGCGACAGCGGGGGACCGTTGATCATCGAGGAAGACGGAGGCTACAGGATCGCCGGGATTGTAAGCTGGGGGGAAGGCTGCGCCGAACCGGGGGTGTACGGGGTCTATACCCGGGTCCCGGCCATCGTGTCCTTTGTCAACCCTTACATCGGGGCCAGCGCCCTGTGGGGGCGAATCACGGCCGATGCCTTCGGCCAGGACGACATCCCGGTGGGGACCGCCACCGTCAAACTCCGGGGCACTCAGTTTGCCGACGTCACCAATTCGGAGGGACGATACAGCATCGACGTCCCGCCGGGGACTTACACGATCCGGATCGAGGCCCCGGGCCTGGTGACCCGAGCCGAAACGGTGGTGGTCCCCAAAGGCGGCAAGGGGGTGGAAGTGAACCGAACCCTGTCGGTCGCCCCGGACGGTGACCTCGACCGCGACGGCCGGCTGTCGCCGGCCGACGCGGTGGGAGTCCTGCGGGTCGTCTCCGGAGGCTTTGCCCGGCCATGATCATCGTTTGGGCCATTCGTCTCGCCCGGCTCATCCAACCCCTCCCC
>CAZWGY010000535.1:0-3158 GCA_964633575.1 uncultured Desulfobacteraceae bacterium | reverse complement strand
TCGCCGACGCACTCGATGGCGTAGTCGTCCGGGCGGGTCAGGTGGTTATAGGTAAACGCGCTGATGAGAAACGGGGTTTTGTGAATCTTGGTCAGCCCTTCGATCCGGGAGGCCAGGTTGACCGCGTCGCTGATCACCGTCGGCTCCATCCGGTTCTTTTCGCCGATGGTTCCGAGCATCGAGTCGCCGGTGTTGACCCCGATTCCGATCCGGATGGGGCGGAGGCCCTCGGACGCCCGGTCGGCGTTGAAATTCCGGAGCTTGTCGAGCATTTCCAGGCCGGCCCGGACGGCGCTGTCGGCGGTTGGGAACAGCGCCATGATGGCGTCGCCGATGTACTTGTCGATGAAGCCCCCGTGCTTCCGCATCACCGGCCCCATGATGCTGAGGTAGGTGTTCAGAAACGCGAAGACCGCCCCGGGCGTCAGGGTTTCCGACATGGCCGTAAAATCGCGGATATCGGTGAAGAGGACCGATATCCGCTTTTCAACGTTGTCGCCCAGGGTGATGTCCTTGATGCTTTCCCGGCCCAAAAGGTCGAGAAACTCATGGGGCACGAACCGGTCGCAGGCCTCGAGCAATAGGGATTTTTCCGCGAGGTGGGAGCGGATTTCACGGGTTTGGGCCCGAACCTTGTCCTCGAGGTGGAGATTGAACTCCTCGATCTTCCGTTTCTGGGTTTCGACCTGAGTGAAAAGCTCGGCGTTGGCGAGGGTTGTGCCGATCAGGGCTCCCACCGATCGGATGATGGCGATGTCCGAGTCGGTCACCTCGATGACCCCTTCCAGGGAGCCGAGGGTCACGATCCCGATGGGCCGGTTCCGGTACTGAATGGGGACGTGGAGCGTGGTCCGGGGGGTTTTGAGGATCGCCAGCGCGGCCCGGTCCTTGGCGTAGAGGGCGTCGAGGTGCATGATGGTCATCGCGTCCGGGACGTAGCGGACCTCGTTTTTTCGGAGCTGGGCCGCGACCACCCCGTCCGGGGGATCGAGGTTGTAGGAGACCGTCCGGAAGTGCTCGTTGAACCGCCGGACCGTCTCCTCATGGGCCTCGCCGGCGGCCAGGCTGGCCTTGAGCCGGACCTGGCCGTCTTCCTCGATCCATATCAGTCCGGAATGGAACCCGAAGGTCTTGAGGAGCTCATCCAGGATCAGCTTGAAAATGGTTTCGAGCGGCTGGAGCTGGTTGGTGGCGGCGATGAAGTCGATGAGGCTCTCCATCTTGTCGGCGTGGACGGCGATACCGTCCAGGCGGTCCGCCTGCTCCCGGAGCGTGGCCGCGTTCCGGATGGGGCCGCCGAGCAGGGAGAGGGCCTCGCGGATGGCCTCCAGCTCGGATGAGGCGATCCCGCCCGTCTGGCGCATCACCACCAGGGTTCCGATGGAAGCCGACTCCGTGGCGATGGGGACCACGGCGAGGGCGTTCATCCCCCACTTGTAGAGGCCTTCCCGGTACTGTTGGTAGGCATCCCGGATGGCGGCCGCGTCGGCGACGATGATCTCCCGGCGGGTGAAGCTCTGGACATTGAAGTCCGGGACGCTCATGTCGAGCTTATGCCCCCGGTAGGGGCGCTCAAGCTCCCGGAGCGCGGCGGGAAGCATGACCTTCCGGCAGAAAAGCGCCCCTTTCCGACCGTCGTAAAGGGTGATCAACGCCCCGTCAAACCGGTCTTCGATCTCCAGCTCCCGGAAGACAAGGGAGAGGACCGCATCGAGGTCCGTCAGCGAAGAGACCGCCTTGAGGATACGGTGCTCGTCGGCCATCGACGGGTGGGAGGTCATTTTCAGATCCGGTTCAGACAGTCGGTGGCGGCCTCGTAACCGATGGCTTCAAGCCGGTTCATGACATCCTCCGTCCAGGTGGGGCGGATGTCCGGGGGAATCTCGTACTGGACCTTGACGTAGTTGATCTCCCCGTCGTGATAGCGATACCGGCCGGTTTCATCCCGCTTGTTGAGGTAGCGCTCTTCGAAGATGGCCAGATCGTCCCGGGCCGAGTTGGCGAAGCCCCCGGTGATCGAGACATTGAAGGCGTCCACGAGGTCCTGGGGCTCGTAAACCCACGATTTCATACCCAAAATGTCGATCAGGACGATGGTGTCGATGTCCGGGTGCATCTCCAGAACTTCTTTGAAGTTGTAGGCATCGACGTAGGTGGACTCGGCGTAGGGCAGGTCGCCGATCCGGCAGATCTCGTTCATGAAGATGACCGTGGTGGATGCCTGGAGATGGGCCGGAGTGATGACATCCTTGGAAAAGAGCTCCGGATGCCGATCCCGGAGGTTCAGGGCCCCGATGTAGATCTCCTGGGGGACCGATTTGAGGTTGTCGAAATCGATGAGAGTCCGCATCCCGCCGTGAAGGGGGACCACAAAGCCGGTGCTCTGAGCCTTGGGGATGCAGGCGGTGACCATCGAGATCCAGGCGCCGATGGGGTTCTGGTCCTCGGCCGGGAGGTCATTGTAGATTTCCCAGAACGACCGGGTGTAGCCCCACCGGAGATTGAGCGGGGTGGAGAAGGCGGCGAGGAATCCGTAAAAGTCCTGCCAGAGCTTGGGCAATTGGTCGAACCCGTCAAGCACCGAATCCGCCAGCCAGTGCTCCATGATCCCTTCGTAGAGGTCGTTGAGCTCGCCCCAGGTCTTGTGCCAGATCCGATAGTTGAACGGCATGTTTCGCTTGGTCAGCCGAACCATGGGCAGCTCCAGCGATGTGTAGGTCCGGAGCGCGGCCAGGGCCTTTATCCGGTCCCCCGCGTACCGCTTTGACGGACTGGCATAGGTCAGGGCGATGGCCGAGCCGATGGAGTTTCCGGCAATGATGTCAAACTGTTTTCCGTTTTCGTGAAACGCTCGAAGGGCCCCGATCTCGACCGCCCCGAAGGGCCCGCCCGGCCCGAGAAACAACGCTTTTTTGCCCATTGGATTCTCCCTTAACACAGTGGCGAGTGCTGAGGACTGTAGGGGCAGGCCCCCGTGCCTGCCCTGAGTGCGGGGCAACCACGGGGGGTTGCCCCGCTAGAGTCCTCACCCATCCAAGACACCGAGATTTCCCAAAAACCACTATCCAAAGCTATTATCAAGTCAGGGGGTTTCTTTCAACTGTTTTGTCGGGAAGACGACCAGTGAGCCGTCTCGACCCGGGTCGTCGTCGGAATCG
>CAZWGY010000534.1:1685-3160 GCA_964633575.1 uncultured Desulfobacteraceae bacterium | reverse complement strand
AGCCCCAAGCCATGACCCTGGCGGACTATTTCCGGATGGAGGAGACCGCCGAGCGGAAGAGCGAGTTTTTTGACGGCGAGGTCTTTGCCATGGCCGGGGCATCCATCGCCCACAACCTCATCGCGGCCAATGTCACCGCCGCCCTCCATCGGGCTCTGGCGGCGGGGCCTTGCCGGGTGTTCCCCGGGGACATGCGGGTGGAGGTGGCCCCCGGCCATCACTACGCCTATCCGGATGTCAGCGTCGTTTGCGGCGAGATCCAGCGGGGCGCCGGCCGGGACGATACCATCGCCAATCCCCGTCTGATCGTCGAGGTCCTGTCGGCATCCACCCGGGATTACGACCGGGGCTCCAAATTCACCGCCTATCGCGGTATCCCCGCCCTGGTTGACTATCTGCTCATCGATCAATACACCATCCATGTGGAGCACTACGGACGGGTCGAGGACCGGAAATGGTGGCTGACCGACCACCGTCGGATCGATGAGGTCCTGGAGCTGACCTCCCTGGGGGTTCGTCTTCCGCTTTCGGAGATTTACCACCGGGTCCGGCCTTATGTCCGGTCGTTCCAACCGACCCGATAACCCCTCGGGGCCGATTATGTTTCCGAACTGATAGAGACCTCCGAGGTTTCCAATTGTTTTGGAAACCTCGGAGGTCGCTTTCAGGCAACCATCTAAATGGACACGTGAAATGAAAATCAACCGACGCACCATCATCCAGGCCGGCCTGATTGTCCCCCTGTTCGTGGGGGTTACGATCATGGCCCTCTACATCTTTAACATCTTTCCCATGGACAAAATCCCGCCGGGGACCGTTTCGGCTCAGTCAGACCTCCGAGGTTTCCAAAATTTTACAAAAACCTCGGAGGTCTCTATCGAGACGATCCGGGAGACCTACGAGGCGGTGGGGACCGTCCGGCCCCGGACCGAGGCCCGGATCGAGTCCCAGGTTACCGCTCAGGTGGTGGACGTCAAGGTCGGCCCCGGCGATTCGGTAACGGAGGGCCAGGTCCTCGTCTCCCTGGACAGCCGGCAGTTGCAGTCCCGGCTTGATCAGGCCGGCCAGGGGCTCAAGAGCGCCAGCGCCGGAAAGCGCCAGGCCCAACAGGCCGTGATCGCGGCCGAGGCCGCTTTCGAGCAGGCCCGGTCCGAGTACCGCCGGATTCAGAGCTACTACAAGCAGCAGGCGGCCACTCAGCAGCAGCTCGAAGCGGCCCGGGCCGCCTATCTTGGGGCCGAGGCCGAGCTCCAGCGGGCCCGTGAGGGCCTGGAAGGGGCAGAGGCCGGTATCCAGCGGGCCCAGGAGGTGATCCGGGAGGCCGAGATCGCCCTGGGTTACACTCAACTCAAGGCCCCCGAAGCCGGCGAGGTCCTGAAGAAGCTCGTGGAGTCGGGAGACCTGGCCGTCCCCGGCAAGCCCCTGATCATCCTCCAGACCACCGGCTACCTCCGGCTGGAAGCCTACGTCCGCGA
>CAZWGY010000534.1:0-1585 GCA_964633575.1 uncultured Desulfobacteraceae bacterium | reverse complement strand
CAGCTCGAGCTGGTCCAGGTCAAGGATGGGGACGGCTGGGCCACCCGGTTCATCAAGACCGGCAAGAAACTCGGTGACCGCGTCGAGGTCCTCTCCGGCCTCTCCGGCGGGGAAACCGTCGCGCTGAAGGGGGCCAACTGATGGCGGCCGAAGAGACCCGGACCGGAGCCGAGGAGACCACCGACCGCGAGCCCAGGGGGATCATCCCGGCCATCGTCAAGAGCTTTCTCACCTCTCACCTGTCGATATTGCTCATCATCGCCTCCCTCGGCATGGGGGCCGCGGCAATCCTCATCACTCCCCGTGAGGAGGAGCCCCAGATCGTGGTCCCCCTAGCCGACGTCTATGTCCAGGCCCCCGGCGCCAGCCCCGAAGAGGTGGAAAATCTGGTGGCCACGCCCCTGGAACGGCTTCTCTGGCAGATCGACGGGGTCGAGTACGTCTATTCCATCTCCCGCCAGGACATGGCCGTGGTCACCGTCCGCTTCTTCGTGGGCGAGGACCGGGAAAACTCCCTGGTCAAGCTCCACAACAAGATCCGGATGAACATCGACGCGGTCCCCCCCATCGTCCGGGGCTGGGTTATCAAACCGGTGGAGATCGATGACGTGTCCATCGTCAACCTGACCCTCTACTCCGACCGGTACGACGACGCCGATCTCCATCGGATCGGCGAGGAGGTCCTCGTCCGGCTCTCCGAGGTCAAAAACATCTCCCGGACGGAGATCGTGGGCGGCCGCCGCCGGGAGGTCCGGGTCGAGCTGTCCCCCGAGCGGATGGCCGGCCTCGGGGTCTCCGCCCTCGAGGTGGCCGGGGCCTTAAAGGGCGCGGACGCCTCGGTGACCGCCGGGAGCTTCTCCCGCTTCAACACTCAATACACCGTCACCGCCAACTCCTTTCTCATCGAGGCCGAAAACGTCCGGGCTCTGGTGGTGGGGGTCCATCAGGGCCGGCCGGTTTACCTCCGGGATATCGCCGAAGTCATCGACGGTCCCGAGGAAGCCACCAGCTACACCCGGATCGGCTACTCCCACCGCATCCGCCAGGAGACCGACCGCCTGGCCGATCCGCTGACCTATTCGGCGGTCACCCTGGCGGTGGCCAAAAAGCAGGGGACCAACGCCGTGGATGTGGCCCGTGAGGTCATCGCCGAGATGGAGGTCCTCAAAGAAACGATCCTTCCCACCGACGTCCACGTGGAAGTCACCCGGAACTACGGGGAGTCCGCTCAGCAGAAGGTCAACGGCCTGCTCTCCTCCCTGGCTTTCGCCATCATGACGGTGGTGCTCCTCCTGGCCATTACCCTGGGCTGGCGGGAGGCTCTGGTGGTGGCCCTGGCCGTCCCCATCTCCTTTTCCCTGGCCCTCTTTGTCAACTTCCTCTTCGGCTACACCATCAACCGGGTGACCCTTTTCGCCCTGATCCTCTCCCTCGGGCTGGTGGTGGACGACCCCATCACCAACGTCGATAACATCCAGCGGCACATCTTCATGGGCAAGCGGAAGCCCATCAACGCCACGCTATTTGCCGTCTCCGAGGTCCTTCCGCCGGTGATCATGTCCACCCTGGCCATCATCGTCTCCTT
>CAZWGY010000533.1:0-3172 GCA_964633575.1 uncultured Desulfobacteraceae bacterium | reverse complement strand
ATCTCCACGTAGGCGATCTTTTCCTTGACCTTCCGGATGCGCCCCCGCCGGATTTCTTCGGCTTCGCCCTCGTCGAGGATTTCGCCGGTGTCCTCGTCGATGAGCGGCTCCCCCTTCCGGAAAAAGATGAGGTGCATGCCGTTTTTCAAGCCGTTGCGCCCGCCTCGGTTGATGATCACCTCGTCTTTTTTGACCAGGACGATCTTGCCCTCAACCAGGGGGAAGGCGTCCCGGAGTTTAATTACCAGTCCCTTGCAGAGATCCCGGACGAGAGCCGCGTCCACTTCCTCGCCGTAAACGTCCTCGTAGGTGATAATCTGAGCGGTTTCCGCCTCGACCACCCGGACCGAGATGGTCAGCGCGTCCTCCCGGCCGACCACTTTGCCCATCAGGAAGCAATCGACCCCCATCCGGCGGGCCGCTTCCTGGGCTTCGGAGAGGTCGTCGGCATTTCCGAGCGCCGGACCCAGGTCCTTGACGTTGAAGCGCCCGCTTTTGACCAGGTTGCCGAGCAGGAGGTCTTCCACTGACGAGTCGTCGGTCCCTTCCCGTTCGAATGGAAACATCACCACGCTCATCCGGGAACCGGCCTCGTATATGGACTGGAGCTTCCGGTGGATGGTCAGGGTCTGCTCGGCCCGGTTGCCCACGGCATCGACCCCCTGGATGATGAAGCGGTTGTCGCCTTCCGCCAGATCGGTCAGGTGGTTGAAGTAAACGTTTCGCCCCGGCCGGCGAAGCACCCGTTGCTCGTTGACATCCAGGTTCTGGACCCCGCCGTCGTCTCTGGCATGGCCCTGGAGATAGACCTGATCGAGAAAGACCGTCCGGTCGGCAAACCGCTTTTCCATCTCGATGGTCGGCGGGGTCGTGTCCGGGAGCGCCTCCGGGGCCGTCGCTATTAGAGTGTCTCGCGACGGCCGGGTTGCCGGCTCGTCCGCGCCGGGGCCTGGAGCTGAAACGCCGGGATCGGTCCGTTCTTCGGAATCCAGGAGAAGGACGTACTGGCCGTCCTCGTCCATGGGGGTTTTGAGCCGGCCGAAGGTGGGGCGCTGGCCGCCCTTGTTTTTGACCGATTGGGAAACCTCGGTCATCATCAGACTTTCGATGTCCGTCACCGGCTGCCCGTTTTCGGAAAGCGCTTTGAGGAAATAATACGCGAACAGGGAATGGCCGTCCCGCCCGCCGTCGGCCACGGGTTCCAGCCCGCCGGAGGTGATAACCTGACGGGATTTCTGGTAGGCGAGCTCCAGGGTGCGAGCCGCGTAATCGGCGCTCATGGTCACCGTCGACGGCCCGCCCCGGAGGAGGGTCCCGGAATAGCAGGAGTCGGCGATCACCAGGATGTTTTTCCCCTGGACCTTTTCGGAGGTAAGGACGTTTTTGATGGTGGAGTTGGTAATCCAGGTGCAGGGGTCCCGGAGCTTGCCCTCGACGGGAATCCAGTATCCGTCATTGGTGATGTCGTCTAGCTGGCCGTGACCGGCGAAAAAGATCAACAGGTTTTCCGTCTCGCTCAGGCCGGCGGCAATGCTTCGAAGGTCGTTGACGATCCGTCCCCGGGTGGCTTCGGCGTCGGTCCGGAGGATGATGTGGTCCGGATGGTAGCCGTAGCGTTCGATAAGCACCGTCCGGAGCCCCCGGGCGTCGTTGACCGCCGTCTGAAGGGGGGGCCATTCGGTGTAATCGTTGATCCCGATGATCAGGGCGAAGTCAGTGCTGCTCTCCCGGTACCGGCGGATTTCGCTCTCGAATCCGGGGGAAGTGGTGGTGAGCGCGACCAGGGTCGCGGAGAATGGCCTCCCGTCCGTCGCGATGGCGGCCCGCCCCGCCAGATATCGGGGCAACAAATCCAGGGAAGCCAGCAGCGGACCGGTATTCCGTTCGGGCTCGGGCGGGAATTCGGCCGACCGCCGTCGGGGGATGATCTCCGCCCGGGTCCGGTTTCCGGCGGTGTCCTCGGCCACCACCAGGACCGGTCCGTCGCCGACCGGCAGGGCCACCGGATGGTCGAGTCGAATCTCGCTTTTGGGGGATTGGAGAATGGCCGTCTCTCCCACGGTGATGGACCGGATTCCGGCGTCATCGTAGGCATAGCCTTCAATCCGGCCGCCATTTTCCTCGCGGACGATCCGGTCGATGTTGAGCAGGGGCCCGGCCCGGTCACAGCGCACCGTGACCGTCGTCTCCCGGGTCCGGCCGGCCAGATCGGTGGCCGCCACCGTGATGGGATTGTCTCCCATCCTGAGGTCCACCTTCATTTTGAAAGCGATCTCGGGGGCGGAGAGGTCGATCCGGACCGGCTCCCCGTTGACCGTGATTTCCTTGACAAAGGTGTCATCGGCCGCCCGGCCGTCCACGGTGAGCTCGGAGGCGTTGGTCAGGTGGTCCGGGGATGGGTGGGCGAGGGTAATTTGCGGGGATTCCCGGTCGAGCCCCTCGGCCTCGATCTTGGCGGCCCGGGCCCGGTCGAGGTAATACTGGGCTTCGGCCGAGACCTCCTGGGACAGAGATCGGGAGAGCGCTTCGATGGCCGGGTCATACCGGCCCTGGTGGAACAGGGCGACCCCGAGCTCCCGGTGAGGAAAGTAGTCAATGAAGTGCATCCCGTAGGTCCGGGCCCGACGCCGGTCGGTGTTGTCCTGGGCGAGGGCCGCCCGGAAGTCGGTCTCGGCGTCCTCCCAAAAGCGGCCGTCGCCGTAAGACTGGCCCCGCTCGTAGTAATTCCACCATCGGCCCCGGAAGGCTCCCCGGGTAACCCCGTATTCCCGGCCGTCCTGAATTTTGGGGGCAGTGCCGGCGGGGCCGCCGCAACCGGTATCCAGGAGAAACAAGGCGGCGGCCATGCCGATGACCAGAAGTCCCAGAACGCTTCGATACATGATCGACTCCTTTCGGTCCGAGAGGGATCGTCCCCGGCCGGCGCGTAGTGTGCGGAAATAAATGAGGAAGCGGCTCAGCGGGAGATGGGTGGGGACGCCGGAAAGATTATAATGGAATAAACCCACATGATCGGGAGCACCGCGATCACCTTCGGGCATGAAAACGGTTTTTTAACCGTTCAGAGCCGCGACCGTAAGGGAGCGGATTTTCGACGTTCGATCGGCTCGCCGAGGTGCTCCCTCACGGTCGCGGCTCTGCATTGTTGGAGCACGGGCGCATGTATTTTCAC
>CAZWGY010000532.1:0-3176 GCA_964633575.1 uncultured Desulfobacteraceae bacterium | reverse complement strand
ATGATCATCCAATGTGACCGGTGTCAAACCCGATTTGAGCTCGACGACCGCCGGGTACCCGACGGAGGAACCAAGGTCCGTTGCGCCCGGTGCAAACATGTTTTCCGCGTTCAGCCCCCCAGGCCCCCTAAGCCTCCCGCTCCGCCGCCCATCGAGGATCCTTTCGAAGACGAGTACGGCCCCGAGGAGACGGTGGCCATCTCCGACATCGACCGGGAAGCCATCGGCCGGCCGGGCCCCGCGCCGCCGGTATCACCCCCCCCGTCGCCGCCGCCGGAGCCGCCGCCCGCTCCGAAGGTTGCCCAACCATCCAAACCCGAAAGGCGCGGGCGCTACGTCCCCTTCAAGCGGAAGCTCATCTATTTCTCGACTTTTCTGATCGCCTATTTCGGGATCTTTATCATCCCGGCCGAAGTGATTTACCGGCCCCTGGAACACCTCTTCCGGCTCATCGAAAACGGGGAAACCCTCGTCAGCGGCACCGAAGCCGCTTTCACCGACGAGGACCTCTCCCGGATCAACCGGTTCGGGCTCGCCACCATCGAACGCCGGGCCGAGCTGACCCTTCCGCCCCTCTACTACAGCCTGGCCTTCAACATGGTTTTAATGGAAGGCCGTCTCCTGCCGGAAAACGAGGTGAAGACCCGGCTGGATTACCTCGACGACTTCGAGGATGGATTCCGGTACGACCGCCTGGTCCAGGCCAAGACTTACTGGGACCGGCGGTTCGCCGAGGATCCCGCCATCGAGGTGCTCCTGGGCCGGTGCAAGCATACCCTGGTCAAAGCCAAGGAAAACGCCCGTGCCACCGGCTACACCCTCAGCGAGATTTACGTCATGCTAGACTCGGGCCGGAAGGTGGGCTTCTTCGAGGATCGGATCGCATATCTCCTCGACAGCATCAATTGGTGGGAGATCAGCACCTACATCGGCGAGCCTTACAAGATCAGCGGAAATCAGTTCTGGCGGGCTCTGGCACTGGCCGGTGAGGAGGGTTACGACCACAACCCCATCCACTACTGGATCTTCCCCCGGTATGACGAAGACGCCTGGGGCACCTGGTTTTCCGTCTGGATGACCCGGCGGACCGACCAGCTTTACAACGTCTTCAGCATCGATTTCAACGCGGCCAGCGTCAAGCGGCTCCGGTCGATGATTCTCCTCACCGTCCTGGGAATTCTGCTCTTTCTGGCGGTGATCGTGGCCTTCATCGCCCGCTGGCTCAGCGGCCTCGTCACCAAGCCCATCACGGAGCTGACCCGAGGCGCCGAAGAGGTCTCCCGAGGCAATTACGACTACGAGGTGCCGGTCATCAAAGACGACGAGTTCGGGGAGCTCACCCGCCACTTCAACCGGATGACCCGGGGGCAGAAAGAGCGGCTCAACCTGATGGAAACCCTCAAGAAGTTCCTCTCCGAAGACCTGGCCAAAAAGGCCGCCGAGGGCGGGATCGTCCTGGGGGGACAAAAGGCCGAATGCACCGTCATGTTCACCGACTTCGCCGGGTTTTCCACCATCACCCAGAACGTGAACGCCACCGAGGCGGTAAACGTCCTGAACGTCTATTTCGCCGGCCTCGTCCCCATCATCAAGAAATACGGCGGCTTCCCCGACAAGTACATCGGTGACGCCATCGTGGCCCTCTTCGGAGCCCCGGTGGCCGTGGAGAACCACGGGGAGCGGGCGGTGGCCTGTGCCATCGAGATGCAGTGGAAGATGCGGGAGATCAATGCTCAGCGGCGCCGTGAGGGCAAGACCGTTTTCGAAATGCGGATCGGCTTGAACAGCGGCGAAGTCCTCGTCGGGGCCATCGGCTGTGATATGAAGCTCGAATACACATCCATCGGCGAAACCACCAACCTGGCCAACCGGATGGAATCCATCTGCGACATCGGCCACGTGATGATGGCCGAGGGGACCTATATGCGGATCAAAGACACCTTCTTTCCCCGAGCCCACATCTCGGAGACCCCTCAGCGGATGATGGTGAAGGGCTATCCCGAACCGGTGGCTACTTATAAGATATTCGTGGACAACATGGAAATCTCCAAAACTCCGGGAGAGCGGAGCTTCTATCGCTACACGGAAGTGGACCATCGGATCAAGCATTCGCCCGAGGACGTGGGCCGGGCCTTCCGGTCCATCGCCACTTACCGTTGACGGGAGCCGCCGGCACCATCGCTTCAGGGGCCGCCGGTGGGAACCCGCCGGCGGGGACCGAGGCATTCGAACGGACCGCCGCTGAGTACGACCTGATCGTCGAGCTCTCCTACGCCTGGTACTACTCCCGGATTCATGCCCTCATCGCAAGGGAGGTAATCCGGCCCTTCCGGCCCCGGGAGGTCCTCGACCTCGGCTGCGGAACCGGATTCCAGTCCTATCTCCACGGCGCGGCCGGGGCCGCGGCGGTTGGGGTGGACGTGGCCCCGGGCCTCATGGATGCCGCCCGCCGGAAATCGTTTGTCCGGGACGCCGACGGCGGAATCGAGATCTTTTCGGTTCACTTCGACTTTGTTCGGCGTTACAATCAAGCCATTGCCGACTGGGTGGGACCGGCAGCCGTTCCCGTCCGGCCGACCTTTTGCGCGGCCCGCGCCGGGGCTTTGCCTTTCCATGCTGCTCGGTTCGACCACATCAACATGGTGGGAACCCTGAGCTACCTCGATGATGGCGACGCGGCCCTGGCCGAAATCAGCCGGGTTCTCCGACCCGGCGGGACCGCCTTTATCGAAGTCGAGTCCCGGTGGAGCCTCGAGCGCCTCTGGCAGCTCGTGGCATGGCTCCGGGATGCAAGACGGAACGGAAGCTCACCAGGGGGAAACGGCGAAGCCCTGGCTCAACTCCTGCTGCGCCGGCCCTTCGAGAGCGTCACCGCCGCCTTCCCGTTCAACGCCTTCGGGGAGATCACCCCCGTCCGGAGCCGATACTACACCGCCACCGATCTCAAACGCCGGCTGGCCGCAATGGGGCTGCGGGTCCGGCGAAGGTGGCCGATCCACTCGGCGACCAACCTGATCCCCTGGTCCCGACTCGACCAGCGTTACCCATCCCGGCGGCTCCAGCGCCTCTTCGCCGTCCTGGCCACCGTCGAGGAACGAGCCCCATGGCTTCCGCCGGGAATCGGCATGGCGGTCCTGGCCGAAAAGATAGGTCATAGGTGATGGGTGATGGGTGAT
>CAZWGY010000531.1:0-3179 GCA_964633575.1 uncultured Desulfobacteraceae bacterium | reverse complement strand
TCGGTCGTCGTTTTCATGGACGGTTACATATCAAATGATGGGCTGAAAAACAACTTGAATGATTGGATTACGGTTGATCAACACATAAAATCATGCCATTAAAAACGGACAATCGCTGCTTCGCGACCTATCACCCGAAGAAAGGACCGAAGGTGTCAGCCATTCAGACCAGACCAAAAGGATATTGATGGATGTCCGGCTTCAATCCCCAATCCGCCCAGGCCCGGCTTTTACTGCCCGACGGAACGCCGGAGGGATGCGGCGTTCTGGTATCGGATCGACATATCATCTCCTGCGACCACGTGGCCCAGAAGGCCAGGCAAGTCGAGACCGGGATCGTCAAGGTGGACTTTCCGATTATCTCAAAGGAGGTCTTTGACGCCCGGATCGTCCGTTCCTGTCCGGCCAATAAGGACGCCTGTCAGGGGGAGCCGGAAGATATCGCCGTTCTCGAGCTGATTTCGGATCCCCGTCTGCCGGAGGGGGCGGTACCGGCCCCGGTGTCGAACCGGCGAGCCCATGTCCGGACGGGCCAAAAAGTCGGGATGTACGGGGCGCCCGAGGGCATGGACCGGGAAGGCGACTGGGTCGAGGGCGAGATCAAAGGCCCCAGCAATCGCGGGTATTTACAGATCGATGCCCTGCCGTCTAAGCGGTCCGCCCGAAAGGGGTTCAGCGGAACGGCGGTTTGGAATGAAACCCGACAAGCCGCCGTCGGTATGCTGGTGGGGGACATCCAATCCGAGGTCAGCCCGTCGGCCTACATGATTCCCGTCCCCGTTCTGGCAAAGGCCTGGCCGGACCTGTTGGATCAGCCGGATTGGCGCGGGCACTTGAAAAAGCCCCTCATTTTGCTGGTATTGGCCCTGATCGCCATTGTGGCGGCTTATCTGGTGTATTACCCCCACCCGAAACCGCCGCCCCGGTTTTCAATCGTAAATCCGTATCTGACACCGGATGCGCCGCTGGTCATCCGGGCCGAAAACCCGGCCGCCAACCAGCGTGCGTTGCTGAGCATCGAATTCCGGGGACTCCTGTTCGAACGGAAGGGGATTCCCCAGGCACGGGACGGAGACGCTCCCCAGACCTGGCACTTTTCCTTACGCGATTGCAAGCCGCCGGAATACCTGCTCACTGACGGTATCTATCCATTGAGGATCCGGTTTGCCGGCGGGCCGTTTTATCCGCGCAACACCTTCAACATCGCTTTCGATACCAGCCCGCTGGACCTGAAAGTTATAAATTATCAGGAAGATGAAGAAGCTGGAAGCCGGACCTACAAAGGCAAGGGAAGAAAAAAAGCGGTTTCGGAAGGATACCAGGTCAATGTCGATATAACGCTCTATCACGACGGCAAGCCGTTTCAAAGCAGGGTTCCCGTCAACCAGGTCAAGGATCCGAAAACCGGGGTGATCTATTTTGAGTTCGAGCACAGCATTGAGATGAGCGAGCATCTGACGCCGGATGACCCGGGCTACAAGGAGATGTTCTTCGAGCTCAAGGTGTCGGACAACAGCGGCCGGACCCTCTATCAAAATGCCCAGACCTATGAACGGTACATCGCCCGCGGAGACGAGTTTTTCGGCGTCGGCGACCTCGGCAACATCCGGATTGAAAAGCCGGATACCGCTGAAACCCCATTCCAGCATGGACAACGGATCATTATCACGCCGGATCCCCACCGGTTTTATCCCGACCCCGGCGGCGAGCCGCCCATTCGACTGGTCGTGACCGAAACGGTGAAAAATACCCGGGAATTGAAGTGGAAAACGCGGCCGGGGGAGAGAGCCGGGACCTTTATCATCCTTCGGGACGGCCAGGAGCTTGCCAGGACCAAGTCGTCCACCTACACTGATGACGACGAGCTGGAAACGGGCCAGGCGGCCTATCGCGTCGATCAGGAGATGCCGGATGGGACCGTCCGCGAAAGCAACGCCGTGGACTTCGAGGCCGCTCCCAGGGTCGCCCTGACCCTGCGGTCGAATGTGTTTGACGACAGGGTCTATATCGATGATGTGGCCTTCGGATCGACCCGCCTGGATGTCGAGATTCCCGCCGGCAAACATCAAATCCGGGTTGAAAAGCCGGGCTATACGACCTACGAAGAAGAGATCGATCTCCGGGAATCCACGACGATCCGGGCGGAGCTAACGCCGGCGGTTTCCCTGAGCATCGTCACCATTCCGGAAGGGGCGACCATATCTTTGGACGGCGCGGAAAAGGGGCCCGCCCCGGTCGATCTGACCGGGTTGAAGCCCGAGGTCGTCCAGGTAACGGCGGCGCTGGAAGGATATGCGACGGCAAAAACCGACGTCGATCTGTCGATCACCGACCTTGAGCCCCTCCGGCTGGAGCTGAAGCCTCTGCCCAAGGGACGATTGATTGTCAGGGCGATACCGGAAGACGCCGAGATTCGGCTGGTGGGAAGTGAGCGTCCATATAAGGACGCCATGGAGCTGGAAACGGGGCCGCACGTCGTTGAGATATCCAGGCCGGGCTTCAAGACGGAACGCCGGGAGCTGGATATCCTTGAAGGCGAGACAACGGCCATTGAAATAACCCTTGAAGCCGAAGATGAGGTTTTCACCAACAGCATCGGGATGCGGTTTGTACGGATCCCGGCGGGATCTTTTCAGATGGGCAGCCCCCCGGATGAGCCGGGCCGGTACGACGATGAAAAGCAGCACAAGGTAACGCTGACCAAGGGCTTTTACATGCAGACGACGGAGGTGACCCAGGGGCAGTGGGAACGGGTGATGGGAAAGAACCCATCCAATTTTACAGGATGCGGAGCGAATTGTCCGGTGGAAAGCGTATCCTGGGAGGACGCCAGGGAATTCATCCTGAAGCTCAACGGGATGGAGGGGACGAATCTTTACCGGCTGCCCACCGAAGCTGAATGGGAGTACGCCTGCCGGGCGGGGACGGCCACGGCCATCTACACCGGCCAGTTGGAAATCCTGGGCGAAAACAACGCCCCCGCGCTGGACCCCATCGCCTGGTACGGCGGTAATTCGGGGGTGGACTACGACGGCGGTGTGGACAGCTCCGGCTGGGCTGAAAAGCAGAATGATCACACACGGGCGGGCACCCACCCGGTGGGGCTCAAACGGCCCAATGCCTTGGGGCTCTACGACATGCTCGGCAACGTGAATGAATGGTGCTCGGACTACTGGTCC
>CAZWGY010000530.1:0-3180 GCA_964633575.1 uncultured Desulfobacteraceae bacterium | reverse complement strand
TTTTCACGATAAAGCGGAAAGAGGATCTTTGGCTGTTATGGATGGGCAACACCGATGTCTAAAAGAAATCAAATGGTTAAGGATTCCGGAATCTCCTCATCCGGTGGGCTTGAAAAATTATCCGCCGCTCGCATTCGTTCAGAATGCCCGTGAAGGGGCTCGATGACCGGAGCCGAATGGATTCCTCGGAGTCGCCTTCAATCAAGGAAAGAATCTGGTCCGGTGATCGGGATGCCAAAAGCTGTTCCCATTCCCGGATGGCCGGTTGGAGTCCAGCCCCCGACGTTTTCCAGCGGGCGATATTTTCCTTCGGGATACGCCAGAGGTCGGGATTGGACCTCAGCTTTCGGGCGATCAACCGGTGGGGAGCCGCCGATCTGATGTCGGCTCGTGTTTGCATGTCGATTGACTTGGGCATTCGTTCAGTTGAGTTGTCAAATTGCAATTGAATTCGTTGAATTAGGGATGTCCCAAAGATCTCAAATGGCCATCCCCCCCGTTTTCACCGTCTCGATCCGTCGCAGGAAGACTTCCATCACCCGGAGATAGAGATCATCGCTTAAGACCGCGTCCTCCACTCCGGCGTCGATGTTGGGGTTGTCATTGATTTCGATGACGACGACCTGACCGTTGACCTGTTTGAGGTCCACGCCGTAGAGCCCGTCTCCCACCAGGTTGGCCGCCTTAACCGCTCGGTTGACCACCTGCCGCGGGGCCTTGCCCACCGGCAGGGTTTCCGCCCTGCCTTCAACGAGGCGGCCCTGTTTGTCCCGGCCGTAGATTTGCCAGTGTTTTCGGGCCATGAAATACTTGCAGGCGAACAGGGGACGGCGGTCGAGGACCCCGATCCGCCAGTCGAACTCGGTGGGCAGAAATTCTTGAGCGATGACCAGCTCCGATTTTTTGAGCATCCGTCGAGCCTCCCGGATGAGCCGGTCCCGGTCCGAGACCAGGATCACCCCCTGGGAAAAGGAGCTGTCCGGCTGCTTGAGGATGCAGGGCAGGGAGAGCTCGATTGGGACCCGGTCCACGTTTTTGGCGTGGAGGATGAGGGTCTTGGGGGTGGGGATCTTGTGGCGTGCCAGCAGTTCGGCCAGATAGACCTTGTTGGAGCAGCGGAGGATCGACACCGGATCGTCGATGACCACCAGCCCTTCGGCCACGGCCTTTCGGGCGATCCGGTAGGTGTGGTGGTCCACCTGGGTGGTCTCCCGGATGAAGAGCCCGTCAAACTCCGACAGCCGCCGGGAGTCGTCCCGAGTGATCAGCTCCGTGCCGATCCCGAGCGACTCGGCCGCCTTGACAAACCGTTTGATGGCCCGAGCGTTCGAGGGAGGCAGGGTTTCGCCGGGGTCCACGAGGATGCCGATGTCGTAGCGGGAGACCGGCCGCTTGGGGATGTGGAGCTTCCGGCCGGCGAAGCACTCCGTCGCCACCCCGGCCACGAAATCGCGGTCGGACCCGGGGATCTCCCGGACCGCCAGGGGGGAGACGTTGACAAGCTGCCATCGGCCGGCAAAGCTGAAGTCGGCCCGGAGAAACGGCGTCGGAAAGAACTTGAAAAGCTTTGAGGCCAGGGGCTCGACGGATTTATCCGGAGTCCGCCCGAAGTAGGCGAAGATCGAGGCTTTGCCGGCCGTCCCGCCTGCCTGTGCGTCACCGCACGCAGACAGGTCGGGAAGGTGCTTCTGGAGCATCTCGTCGAGCTCGTCTGAGGTGAGCCGGATGATCCCCACCGACTTCATGTCCTGGATGGCCGTGATGCCGGGCACCGGCTTGTGTCCCCGGGCCTCGGCCAGGAGAGAGACGTAGTAGCCGATGCTCTGGTACCGGTAGGACTTGCAGATGTTGAAGACCTTGGCTCCCCGGAGAGCGGAGAAGTCCGGGTCGGTGAGGTAGGACCGGGCCGCCACGGGTTCAACCCCCGGAAAGGTCAGAGGGCATTCCTCGGGGTTTTCAATGACGACGATGACGGATGACATGGGAACGGGGCCTCCGGTTGGGGTGTTTGCGGTGGTTAGGGGGACGGATCACCAGAAGATTGGCGTCGAAGGTGAGGCTGCCGAGCATGATGGAAAGGATCAGCCGGTTGAGATGGACCCGGTAGATGGGCCGCTCGCTGATGGGGTTCGGCATCAGGGGATCGGCCACCCGGACCAGCCGGTCTTCGACATGATAGCCGCAGAGGACCACGAAGTGACCCGAGGGCTCGCCGCCCACATCGTCGTAAATCAGCTCTCCGCCCTCGTCCCGCTCCCGAGCCGTCCCGTAAAGGTAGGTGGCCGACAGGCCGGTGAGGATCGGGATGTCGCGCTTGAGCAGCCCCCGGATCAGCGAGGCGGTGAGATCCCGCATCTCGATCCGTCCGCCCCGGTCGAGGAACTCGAGGTAAGCGTCGGTGGCGCAGTGGAGCTTGGGGTCCGACTTGGCGGCCTTCCGCGCCCGAAGGCGCTCGGCCATGTCCGGCCCGTCCGGACCGAACCAGGTGGGATCAAAGACCTGCAAGTCGAAGGTCTGGATGGTGGCCCGGTAGCCTCGTGCGAGCGCGTGGCATCCCAACAGAACCGCCAGGGTCCCGCCGCCGGGCAATGTGGGGACCTCGCGGATGACCCGATCCAGGGACACCGGGTCGCCGTAGTATCCATAGACGGCCTTGAGGCAGGTGGGACCGCAGGTGGTGTCGTCGGGCTGAGGCAGAATCTCGAGGTGAAGGCGGGTTTCAAAGGCCGCTCCGGGCCGTGGCTTAGAAACGTTCACGGACCGTCTCCATCCAGTGCTCGCTCCGGTCCCGGTGGTCTTCCCGAGGGGTTTCCATTCCGCGGTCCCCTCGGCGAACCGGCGCGACGGCCCACCGACCCATCAGCCGGGCGACCTCGCCACGGAAATGGCACTTCAGCCGGATATCGTCTGGCTCGGATGCGTCTTCCGCACCGGCTGGCCGGTCCGTTTCCGGGCCTTTCCCGCCGAGGCGGGGGGGTGAGAGGCTGAAAATCGGTTTCCGAGTCATTGCGGCGCCGGGTCCGCCGGCGGGTCGGGCTGGTTCGGTTCCGGCTCGATAGTGTCCATCCGGAAATCTGAAAATTTGGTCGAGACCAAGGCGTGCGAAAAATTTTACCGCATGCATTTATCTGATATTTCCAGGATAAAATTTTGAGCGCAACGCAGGCATCGGGCAAATTG
>CAZWGY010000529.1:0-3193 GCA_964633575.1 uncultured Desulfobacteraceae bacterium | reverse complement strand
TCGAAGAGCCCTCCGGGAAGGATGCCGAGCAGCAACACAAGGACCAGGACCGCGCCGCAGGCCAGGATGCCCGCCGGGTCGGCGGCCGGGCGGGGATGCCCGTCGCCGTCGGGCTCCATGTAAAGAACCACGGCTACTTTGAGATAATAATAGATGGAAAGGATGGCGGTCAGGATGCCGATGACGGCAAGCCCCGTGTAGCCCGCTCCGATGGCGGCGCTGAAGAGGGCGAATTTCCCGATGAACCCGCCGGTGGGCGGGAGGCCGGCCAGGGAGAACAGAGAAATCGCCAGGAGTCCGGCCAACAGGGGACGGCGGCCCCCCAATCCCCGATACCGGTCGATGGCGTCGCGGTCGGCGCCCTCCGGGGCATCCGCGTCGGACAGAAGACTGATGGCCCCGAAGGCTCCGAGCTCCATGAGGGCGTAAACGGCCGCGTAAAACATCACGGCGGCGGCCCCATCGGTCCGGACCGCCAGGAGGGCCATGAGCAGGTAGCCCATCTGGGCCACGGCGGAGTAGGCCAGAAGCCGTTTAAGGTGATCCTGGGCCAGGGCGGTGAGGTTCCCGACAATCATCGTCACGGCGGCAAGCCCCCAGAGCGCGGGGACCAGAAAGCCCCAGACTCCCGGTCCGGCAACCAGGGCCATCCGGAGGAGGGCCGCCACGATGGCCACCTTGGAGCCGGCCGACAGAAACCCGGCCACCGGCGCCGGAGCTCCCTGATAGACGTCCGGGGTCCAGAGGTGAAACGGGACAATGGAGATCTTGAAGCCGATCCCGGCGAGAATCATGGCGAGGCCGAAAAAGAGGATGCTCGCGTCTGGCCCGGCAACCACCGCCCCGCTCAGGGTCCTGGCGATGACCATCTCTCCGGTGGCGGCGTAAACCAGGCCGATCCCGAAGAGGAGAACGGCCGAGGCCACGGAGCCAGCGACGAAATACTTGAGGCCGGCCTCGGCCGAGGCATCGTCCCCTTTCCGGCCGGCGATCAGGATATAGAGGCAGATGGCCAGCAGCTCGATCCCGAGAAAGAGGAGAACCCAGTGGCGGGCGGTGGCGGTGAGGACCATCCCGAGGGCCGCCATCAGGATCACCCCGTAAAAAGCGTCGCCGTCCATCCGGCGGACCCGGGCATAATGCCGGGAAAAGAGCAGGGTCAAGAGGGTGATCCCGGCGATCAGGCCGTTGAAATACCGGGCAAACGGGCCGCCGTCGATCATCTGGGCGAAGTCGCCCCCCGGCCCGAAAAGGGCTTCCAGCCCCGCTCCGACCGTTGCGGCGACCGCCAGGGCGAAGAGGGTCCAGCGGGGCCGGTTGCCCCAGAAGGCATCCGTGCAGAAGATGATCAGGCCGCCCCCGGCCAGAATCAGGTGGGGCAGCATCGCGGTCCAGTGAGATTCCAATGCGCGCTCCTATATGCTGTCGTCGGCGATGGCCGAGCTAAAACCCGATGAGGGCGACCGATCGGGGCGCCCCTTCCAGGAGATGGCGGACCGGCCCCTCCAGCAGCTCCAGAAACGGTCCGGGGACCAAACCGATGAAAAGGACCCCGGCGGCCAGGACCACCAGGACGACCGTCTCCCGAAAGTTAAGATCGGGGAGGGGCGCCTCATCGCCCGACGGCTCCCCGAAAAGGGCGGCCTGGACCAGCCTGAGCGTGTAGATCAGGGTGACCACCAGGCCGGCAAACCCGAGGACCGCCACGGCCGGAGCCTCCCGGAAGGTCCCCACCAGGATGAGGATTTCGCCCACGAAGTTGTTCAACCCCGGCAGCCCCATGGAGGCCATGGCAAAGAGGAGAAAAAACCCACTCAAAACCGGCATCCGGTGCCAGAGCCCCCCGGCGTCGGCCAGCTTCCGGGACCCGAGCCGCTCGTCGATCATCCCCACGAGGATGAAGAGCGCGGAGGTCACCAACCCGTGGTTGACCATCTGGAGAATCGCGCCGGAGAGGGTCAACGGCTGCCAAAGCGCCACGCCGACGGCCATGAGCCCCATGTGGGAGATGCTCGAATAGGCCACCAGCCGCTTCATGTCATGCTGGGCCAGGGCGATCCAGCCGGCGTAAAATAGGCCGACCAGCCCCAGGCAGATCAACAGCGGCGCCGATTGAGCCGCCGCTCCGGGAAACAGGGGGATGGCGAACCGGAACAGGGCATACATCCCGGTTTTCAAAAGGAGCCCGGCCAGGATCACGCTGCCGGCCGTGGGCGCCTCGGTGTGAGCGTCCGGGAGCCAGGTGTGGACCGGCACCAGCGGGATCTTGATGGCAAAGGCCAGGAGAAACGCCGCGTAGAGCCACCCTTCGGCTCGCCCCGACAGGAGGGTGTCGGTCAGGTCGAAAATCGAAAAAGAATAGATCCCGGTCTGGGTCCCGTGGATGACGTAAACGCTGATCAGGGCGACGAGCATCAGGAGGCTGCCGGTGATGCTGAAGAGAAAAAATTTCACCGCCGCCCGAACCCGGTCCCCGTGGCCCCAGATCCCGATGAGGAAAAAGAGCGGGATCGCCTGGAGCTCCCAGAAAAGGTAGAACAAAAAGAGGTCGGTGGCCAGAAAGATCCCCAGAACCCCGGTCTCGGCCGCCAGCAGCAGCGCGTAATAGGGAGCGACCCGGTCGGTGATCGCCGTCCAGGACACGAGGACGCAGACCACGCCCAGGATGCCGGTCAGGAGAATCAGGATCAGGCTGATCCCGTCGGCGGCCAGGGCATACCGGATGCCGAAGGCGGAGATCCAGGGCGCGTCCACCGAAATCGTCCCGACGTCGTGGAGCATCAGGGTGACGATCAGGAAGAGATCGGCCAGGGTCGCCGTCAGGGCGATCCGCCGGCACCGTTCGGGATGCCGGCTCTGGAAAAGCCCCACCAGGCCGCCGGCCAGCGGCAGGAAGATGATGGCGGACAGGAGCGCGGATGCAGTCATCGGCCCCCCGTCACGCGATCAGGAGATTGAGCGTCAGCACACACAGGATCACCGTCAGTCCCAGAAAGATCATCAACAGGACGGTGGACAGCCGCCCCGTGGTCCATAGCCGCAAGGTTCGCCCGAGGGCGACCGCCCCGCCGGCCGATTCCCGGAGAGCCCGATCGACGCCGCCGGCATCCACCTCATCCCAGAGCCAGGCCGCCAGCCGGACATAAGGCCGGCGAACGGCCCGCTCGTAAAACCAGTCCAGATAAAAAGCCGC
>CAZWGY010000528.1:2837-3204 GCA_964633575.1 uncultured Desulfobacteraceae bacterium | reverse complement strand
GTTAGCGGCGGGAGGGTCGGCGCCGGGCGGTAGAACGGGAAGACCTCCGAGGTTTCCAAAAAATTTGGAAACCTCGGAGGTCTCTATCGCCCCTACTTCCCGGCCCGGCCTATCCGCTTGAGGATGGCCTCGATCCGGCTGAGCCGCCGGTCGAGGTCCGCCGGTGAAGGCGCTTCTTTCCTCGCCTGTTCCGCCCGCCCCAGTTGGTTGACCCGCCCGACGACCTTGGTCAGGATGGCCTTGACGTCTCCCACCTGTTTTTCTCCGGCCGCCACCCGGTCAGCCAGGTCCGCCGGCGGCTCCGATGGGGCGGCGGCCGCGGCTATCTCCGCTGATATCATCTCCCGGAGCCGCCCCTCGGCGGCTT
>CAZWGY010000528.1:0-2737 GCA_964633575.1 uncultured Desulfobacteraceae bacterium | reverse complement strand
CGACCGCGGCCTCGATCCGGTCGTTCAGATGTCCTTCCAGACGTGCTTCGAGCCGGGCCGCAGCGGCCGCATCCCGCTCGGCCGAGGCTTCCCCGGCCGCCGCCGCCTCCGCTGACATCATCTCCCGGAGCCGTCCTTCGGCGGCTTCGACCGCGGCCTCGATCCGGTCGTTCAGATGTCCTTCCAGACGTGCTTCGAGCCGTTCGGCGGCCGCCGCATCCCGCTCGGCCGAGGCTTCCTTCAAGCGGGTATGGATCTCTTCGGCCAGGCTCGCGGCATGGGCATCGGCGGCCTCCGTGAGGGTTTCCCGGGCGGATTGAACCGATTCGGCCAGGCGGTCCCGGGCGGCGTCCCAGTCGGCCGACAGCCGGGCCGCGGTTTCCTCGGCGGCCCGCTGGAGCCCCTGGGCCTCGTCAAAGAAGCGGGCCGAGAGCTCCCGGACAAACCGGTCCCGGAAGGATGCCAGGTCGGCCAGCCGGTCGTTGACCCGGGCCGCCAGGGTCTCCCGGATGCCGTCGGCGGCCGCGTCCAGGGATGCCAGCCGGTCCGTCAGCCGGCCTTTTACCCCTTCGAGCCGCTCGATGGCGTCATCCACCCGGGTTCGCTCCCCGTCAATGGCTTCCCGAAGGCGGGCTTCGTTTTCCGCTCGGCCCGCCTCGAGGCTCGATTCCATTTCCGCGAGGGTCTCGGTCGTCTCCCGCCGGAGGGCCTCGGCCATCCCGGACTCGGAGCGGAGCGTGTCGATGGTGGCCGTGACGTCGGCCCGGTCGGCGTCGATCCGGGACACGGCCCCGGCCAACTCGTCGTCCACCGTCGTTTTCAGACGCCGGGCCTCTTCGGCAAACCGGGCCTGAAGCTCCCGCCGAAGCGCCGCCGTGGCTTCGGCCACGTCCGTCGTCAACCGGTCTTCGGCCGCGGCAAGCCGTTTTCGGGCCTCATCGACCACCGCGTCGATCCGGGCCGAGGCCTCCGTTTCGATCTCGCCGATCCGGACATCGCCGGCCGAAAGGGCCTCCGCCAGCCGGTCCAGCGCCGAATCAACCCGCCGGACTTCATCGGCCAGCGCCGCTTCCACCGCCCCCCGGTCTCTGGCGGCGGCCCGGCGCTCCTCGTCGAGGATTTCCAGGGCGGCGTCCACCTCGGCCTGCTCAGCCGCGAACCGATCGGTCAGGTCCGCCATTTGGTCCCTGGCCGTTGTTTCGAGGCGGACGGCCTCGTCAACGCAGTGGGCGGCCACTTCCTTCCGGAGCGCGGTCCCCAGCTCCCGGATTTCGGCCGACAGGGCCTCGGTCGCCGACTCCACCTGGCGCGTCCCCTGGTCGGCGGCCGCCGCCAGGCGGGTGTCGATCCGGGCGTCGATCTCGTGGAGATGCTGGGTGAACCGCTGTTGGTGGTGGGTCCGGAGGGTGATCAGGTCATCCAGGCGGGCGGCCAGGGCATCCCGGACCGTCTCCAGCTCCCGGTCGGCCCGGTCGATGACGGCGGCTTCGAGGGCGGTTTGTCCGTCCGCCATGGCCTCGGCCAGGGAGACGGCCAGGCCCTGACCCAGAACCCGCTGATCGGTCTCCATCCGGCTCATCTGGGTTTCCGCCGCCACCCGGACCGATTCCCGGAACCGCTCCAGGTCCTCCCGCATCTGGGAGAAAGCTTCCTGGGCCCCGTCCATGAAGGTCGTAAACCGGCTCATTTCGGTCTCGATAAGGCAGCGGTCCTCATCGAGCTCCCGGTTTTCGGACTGGAACCGCTCCAGGGCCTCGCCGATGAGGGTCTGTTTCCGGGCCACCTCCGCGACCAGATTGTCGAGCTCCGCCTCGGAGCTCCGGCTGAGCTTCTCCAGCCCGTCCAGGGCCCCGGCGTAGGTGGACTCCAGCTCCCGGACCCGGGCCGACTGGGTTTCCAGCTCGGACTCCCGCTCCCGGGCCCGCTCCTCGAGGGCATCCATCCGCCCCCCGATTTCCCGGACCCGGTCCACGGCCGCAAACAGGGCATCAATGGCTTCGGATACCCCGTCGATTTTCCGGAGTACCGCTTCGGGATCGGATAGCCGCGTCACAGCGCCTCCATCAGGGTGTCGAGGGTTTTCAGGATGGCGGCCGGGTCTAGGTCGGCCAGAGCCGCCGCCACCGCCCGGTCCCCGAGCCGCTCCGCCCGGTCGGGGTCGTCCCAGGACCGAAGGGCTTCGGCAAAGAGCCAGCGGGCCGCGTCATCTTCCCGGCAGGGGCCGAAAGCGTCATCCAGGAGATCCGCCGCCCCGGACCGGACCGCCGGCGGCGAGGTCTCCACGAAGTGACGGACGGTGGGAAAATCGGCATCCCGGCAGGCGACCTCCAGGAGAACCCGGGCGTGGTACGGCCGGTCCGGGTCCGAAGCAAACCGACGGGCCAGAAACCGGGCGGTGAGGCTCCGGGGGTCGGTCTCGAGAACCGTGACCGCCCGGATGCAGGCCCCTTCGGGGTCGGCGGCCAGTTGCCGGGCGGTCGTTGCCGCCGTCTCAAGAGCAAAAGGGCTCGCCGCCACTCCATCCCCGTCCAGGGAAAAGGGCGCCGGATCAGGTGTATTGGCCGAACCGGCGGGAAGACCTCCGAGGTTTTGGGAAGACCTCCGAGGTTTTGTTTTGGAAGACCTCCGAGGTTTTGGGAAGACCTCCGAGGTTTTGTTTTGGAAGACCTCCGAGGTTTTGTTTTGGAAGACCTCCGAGGTTTTGGAAACCTCGGAGGTCTCATTGGAAACCTCGGAG
>CAZWGY010000527.1:0-3211 GCA_964633575.1 uncultured Desulfobacteraceae bacterium | reverse complement strand
AAAGCATTATGGAGGACACCATGCGTCACACGATTTTCGCCATTCGCCTGGCGGCCCTGGCGGCCCTGGCCGCCCTTCTGCTCACCCTTATGCCGGTCTCGGCCGAGCCCGCCGGCCCGCCGGACGACCCCATTCTCCGCCTGGAAACCGGGATGCACACGGCGGTGATCTGGCGCATCGGGGTGGACCGAGCCGAAACCATCCTGGTCACCGGGACGAAAGACAAGACCGTCCGGGTCTGGGACCTCGAGACCGGGGCGCTTCTCAAGGTTCTCCGGGTTCCCATGGACCGGGAAGATGACGGCGAGATTTACGCGGTCGCGGTCTCCCCGGACGGCCGGACCGTGGTTGCGGGGGGATACACGGGATGGAATTGGGATAAGAAAGCTTCCATCTATCGCTTTGCCCTCCCCTCAGGCACCCTGACGGGCCGGATCGCCGGGCTCCCCAGTTTGATCTTACACCTCGCCTTTTCCGACGACGGCCGCCACTTGGCCGCCACTTTGGTGGGAGAAAACGGCATCCGAGTTTACAAAACCGCGGACTGGAGCCTGGCCGGGGAGGACACCGATTACGACGGCAGTTCCTATTGGGCCGACTTCGACCGGACCGGTCGGCTGGTCACCACCTGCTATGACGGATTCATTCGCCTCTACGACCGGTCCTTCGGCCGGATCGCCAGAAAGAAAGGCCCCGGCGGAGATCGTCCATTCTCGGCCGTCTTCTCTCCGGACGGGGAGCGGGTCGCCGTGGGATATAGTGACTCCACGGCGGTTGACCTCCTTTCCGGAGACGATCTCACCCATATCTATTCCCCGGATACCTCGGGCGTAGATGATGGAAATATGGTTAGCGTCGCTTGGTCCGCCGACGGCCGGCGGCTTTTCGCAGGCGGGCATTGGAGTGAAGGCGGCATGAACCCCATCCGCCGGTGGGACAAAGCCGGCCGGGGGCCGTATCGGGACCTGACCGGATCACTGAACACCATTATGCACATCCTACCTCTCTCCGACGGGCGGACTGTTTTTGGCGTCCAAGACCCCGCCTGGGGCGTTCTGGACTGGAGCGGGGAGCGGGTTCAGTTTGTAGAAGCGGATGTGGCCGATTTTCGGGATATGGATGATCGGTTCCTGATATCAGGTAACGGCAAAATGCTACGCTTCGGCTATATACAATGGGGCAAGCGCCCCGCCCGATTTTCCATCCAGGACCGGACCCTGACCCTCGACCCGGACACCGCCGATCTCATCCCACCCACTACCCAGGCCGACGGCCTCACCGTCACTGCGTGGAAGCATAAATACACCCCCAAGCTCAACGGCAACCCTCTTGATTTGAAACAATACGAAAGCTCCCGGAGCCTGGCCATCGCCCCGGACCGGCAATCCTTCATCCTGGGAACGAATTGGTATGTCCGCCGGTTCAACAAGGGCGGCGACCTCCTCTGGAAGGTCTCGGTCAGCGGCGAAGCTTGGGGCGTCAATATTTCCGGCGACGGTAAGACCGCCGTGGCCGCGATTGGAGACGGAACGATCCGCTGGTACCGGATGACCGACGGCCAGGAGCTTTTGGCCCTCTTTCCCCACAAGGACGGCGAGCGGTGGGTCCTCTGGACCGCGTCCGGGTACTACGCGGCTTCCACCGGCGGGGACGAGCTGATCGGGTGGCACGTCAACCGGGGCCGGGACCAAACCCCCGACTTCTTCCCGGCCGCCCGGTTCCGCGCCGTTAAATACCGGCCCGATGTGGTGGACCGGGTCCTGGAAACCCATGACGAGGCCGAGGCCCTCCGCCTGGCCGACAAAGCGGCCGGCCGGCGGCGACAGGAGATCGACATCCGACAAATGCTGCCGCCCGTGGTGACCCTCCTGGCGCCGACGGACGGCGCCACCTTTTCCGATACCGGGATGACCGTCCGGTATTCGATCCGGTCCCCGTCGGACGAGCCGGTCACCTCCGTCAAGGTCCTCGTGGACGGCCGCCCCCTGCCCGGACGGCGGAGTATCAAACGAAACCCGGACGCCGAGTCCGGCACGTTCCAGGTTACCCTGCCCAAAAAGGACTGCGAGATCGCGGTCATCGCGGAAAACCGACACGCCGCCAGCGAGCCGGCCACGGCCCGGTTGAGCTGGGCGGGGGAGCCGCCCCGGACGGACGAGTTCGTGATCAAGCCCAAGCTCTACGTTCTGGCGGTGGGCGTGGCGAAGTACGAGCTGGAGGACCTCCGGCTCGATTTCCCGGCCAAGGACGCCCGGGACTTCGCTGGTGTCCTCACCCGCCAGAAGGGAAAGCTCTACCGGGACGTGAGGACCACCGTGGTGACCGATGAAACGGCCACCAAGGGGGATGTCCTCGACGGGCTCGACTGGATCGAGCGGGAGACCACCGACAACGACGTGGCCGCCATCTTCCTGGCCGGGCACGGGATCAACGACCGGGACGGCGACTACTATTTCCTCCCGTCCAACGCCGACCCGGACCGCCTCCGCCGAACCGGCGTACCCTACGCGGTAATCAAGGACGTGGTCACCGGCCTGCCCGGCAAGGTCCTGTTTTTCATTGACACCTGCCATGCCGGCAACGTCATGGGCAAGCGCCGGGGCGGCCCGGCCGACATCATCGCGGTGGTCAACGACCTCTCCGCGGCGGAAAACGGGGTGGTGGTCTTTGCCTCCTCCACCGGCGAGCAATATTCCCTCGAAGACACCCGCTGGCGCAACGGCGCCTTCACCAAGGCCCTGGTGGAGGGCCTGTCCGGCCGTGCCGACTACACAAAGGACGGCAACATCTCCATCAACGAGATGGACCTCTACCTCTCCGAGCGGGTTAAGGAGCTCACCGGCGGCATGCAGACCCCGACCACCTCGAAGCCGGACACGGTGCCGGACTTCCCGGTGGCGGTGCGGTGAGGGACCACCGCACGCCGGTTTGGGCGCCCCTGTAGGGGCACCCCTTGCGGGTGCCCAACCGGGGACGGCCCAATCGGGGGCAAACCGAGGGCGGACACACAGGTCCGCCCCTACAATCGACGCGGGCCGTTGCGGCAGAAGACCTCCGAGGTTTCCAAAAAATTTGGAAACCTCGGAGGTCTCTGAAGCGGTAAGCTCCAGCAACCCAAGGAGAACCAACATGCAATACCCATTGCCCGAATCCATCGGCGAGCCCGACCTTCTGGTGGGTCGGGAAAAAGAATTCGCTACCTTCAACAAAT
>CAZWGY010000526.1:0-3216 GCA_964633575.1 uncultured Desulfobacteraceae bacterium | reverse complement strand
GTTTCCAGCAAAGAGACCTCCGAGGTTTCCAGTAAAGAGACCTCCGAGGTTTCCAATGAGACATCCGGGGTTTCCAAAACCTCGGAGGTCTTCCCAAACAAAACCTCGGAGGTCTTCCCAAACAAAACCTCGGAGGTCTTTCCAAAACCACGGAGGTCTTCCAACAAAGAGACCTCCGGCGATGAAACGGCGGGGGCCGGGTTTTCCGGAGGGCCGCACCCTCTCCCCAAAACGGACCGCTCCCCTGAATATCCAAGGAGGCAAGACGTGAAAATCGTGATCGTCGGCGCCGGCGAGGTCGGCTATCATATCGCCAGTCGCCTGGCATTCGAAAACAAGGACGTCGTGGTGATCGACCGCGGCGAGGCCGCTCTCCAGCGGGTTTCGGACAATCTCGACGTCCAGGTGATCCAGGGGTCCGGCGGAAGCCCGGTGGTCCTCCGCCGGGCCGGTATCCAGGAAGCCGAGATTTTCCTGGCCCTCACCGACAGCGACGAGGTCAATCTGGTGGCCTGTCTGGTGGCCGACAGCCTTTCCCCCAACACGCGGAAGCTGGCCCGGCTCCGGGACGCCGATTACGACGACTATCATGAGAACTTCAAGAAAAAGGCGCCCCGGATCGAAACCATCATCAACCCCGAAGTGGAGGTGGTCCGAACCATCGACCGCCTCATGAGCGTCCCCGGAGCGGTGGACGTGAGTGAATTCGCCGACGGCCGGGTAAAGCTCATCGGAGTGCAGATGAACGAGAAGAACCCCCTCTGCGGCATTCACCTCCACGAGATCCCCGATAAGATCGGCCGGGGAAAGCTCCTGATCGCCGCGGTGATCAGAAACGATAAGCTGATCATCCCCCGGGGCAACGATCAGCTCCTGCCCAACGACCTGGTTTACCTTTTCAGCAAAGCGGACAAGCTCGAGGAGAGCCTGGCGCTCTTTCAGATCCGGTCGGAGCCCATCCGGTCCGCCCTCATCGTGGGCGGCGGCCGGGTGGGAACCCGGCTGGCCGCTCTCATGGAACGCCGCTCCATCCACACCAAGATCATCGAAAAGGACGAAGCCCGCTCGCACGAGCTGGCCCGACAGCTCAACCACGTGATGGTCCTCCACGGCGACGGCTCCGACCATCAGCTTTTAAGCGAGGAAAACATCGCGGGCATGGACGTGGTGATCACTCTCACGAACGACGAGGAGACCAACATCCTCACATCCCTTCTGGCTCGCCGGATGGGCGCCCGGAAGGTGATCACCAAGGTGAGCAAATTCAGTTACTTTCCGGTCATGCTGGCCATCGGCCTGGTGCAGGTGGTCAACACCCGCCTGTCGGCCATCAACACCATTTTGCAGCACATCCGCCGGGGCAAGGTCCTGTCGGCCGTCTCCCTGAAGGACGAGCAGGCCGAGGTTCTCGAAGCCATCGCGGTCGAGACTTCCGACATCGTGGGCAAGCCCATCCACAAGGTCGGGTTTCCCAAGGGGTCCCTGGTGGCGGCCATCTTCCGGGATGATGAGGTCATCATCCCCACCGGCGACAGCGTTATCAACGAGGGCGACCGGGTGATCATCTTCGCCCGCCGGCAGGCCGTGCCCAAGGTTGAAAAACGCCTCGCCGTCAAGCTGGAGTACTTCTAATGCGCTGGCGCTTTGTCCTCCACGTCGTCGGTATCCTGGTGGTTTGCCTCGGCATCCTCATGACCCTGCCTTTGGGCGTGGCCCTCATCTACCGGGACGGGTCCGTCGCGCCGCTGCTCCAGGCCATGGCCTGGACCGTCCTCGGCGGCGGGGTTCTCGCCCTGATCTTCCGATCCCCGGGCACCGAGCACATCAGTCAGCGGGAGGGGATGGGGATCGTGGCCCTGGGCTGGACCGCCGTCGGCCTCTTCGGAGCCCTGCCCTTCCACCTGAGCGGCGAGTTTGCTTCCTTCACCGACGCCGCCTTCGAATCGATCTCCGGATTCACCACCACCGGGTCGTCGATCCTCACGAACATCGAGGGGATATCGAAGGGGATCCTCTTCTGGCGGAGCCTCATCCAGTGGCTCGGCGGGATGGGGATCATCGTCTTGTCCCTGGCCATCCTCCCGTTTCTGGGGATCGGCGGGATGCAGCTTTACAAAGCCGAGGTCCCCAGCCCGGTCCCGGACAAGCTCAAGCCCCGAATCCGGGACACCGCCATGATCCTCTGGAAGGTCTATCTCCTCTTTACCGTCGTCGAAGCCGTCCTCCTGATGATCGGCGGAATGAGCCTTTACGAGGCCGCCTGCCACGCCTTCACCACCATGCCCACCGGCGGTTTTTCACCCCGAAACGCCTCCATCGCCCACTTCGACAGCCTCTACATCGACATCGTGATCATCATCTTCATGGTCATGGCCGGGATCAATTTCTCCCTCCACTACCAGCTCATCCGGGGGCGCCCCCTGGCCTTCTGGCGGGACTCGGAATGCCGGTTCTTCCTCGGCACGGTCCTCATCCTCACGGCGGTGGTCTCCTATGACATCCTGGGGTCGGCCTACGACACCATCGGGGCGGCGGTCCGGTACGCATCCTTTCAGGTGGTCTCCATCCTGACCACCACCGGCTATGCCACGGCGGACTACGAGACCTGGCCGGCCATGTCCCAGATCATCCTCCTGTTCTGCATGTTCATGGGAGCCTCGGCCGGGTCCACCGGCGGGGGAATGAAGTGCCTCCGGATCATGCTCTGCGTCAAGTACTGCTACAAGGAGCTCTTCTCCCTGATCCATCCCCGGGCCGTAACCCACGTGAAGATCGGCGGGAAAGCGGTTCCCGACTCGGTGATGCGCAGTATTCTGGGGTTTTTAAGCCTTTACATGCTCCTGTATGCCCTCAGCACGGTGGTTCTCGCCGGCATGGGGGTCGATTTCGTGACATCCTTTGCCGCCGTGGCCGCCACCATCAGCAACATCGGGCCGGGATTCGGGACGGTGGGGCCGGTGGAAAACTTCGCCCACATTCCGGCGGCCGGGAAATGGCTCCTCGTCTGGTGTATGCTCCTGGGCCGGCTGGAGGTCTATACGGTGATTATTCTCCTGGTCCCGGCGTTCTGGCGGCGGTAGGGCAACTTTTCCCTTGACATTCGGAAAAGAGATGGATAAATATTGGCTTTTAACGGTTATGGGCCGTTAACTCAGTCGGTAGAGTATCTGCCTTTTAAGCAGAGAGTCGCTGGTTCGAGCCCAGCACGGCCCACCA
>CAZWGY010000525.1:0-3235 GCA_964633575.1 uncultured Desulfobacteraceae bacterium | reverse complement strand
CGATTTCCTATCTCATCATGCCGATCCTGATGCCGGTCCTGAACGCCTTCGGGATTGACCCGCTCTGGTACGGGGTGATCTTCATTTCGGCGATGGCCATCGGCCAGGCCACTCCGCCGGTGGGGGTCAACCTCTTCACCGCCGCTAACCTGATCCGGGGGAACGTGGATGACGTGGCCCGGGAGGCCATCCCCTTCGTGATCATGGACATCGTGGTCCTGATTATCCTTTCCCTGATCCCCGCGCTGTCGCTCTATCTTCCGAAGGTGGCGGGCCTCTATACGCCGTAGCTTCGGTCGAGATCCAATATAGACATCCGGGGGTTCGGCCATGATCATCTTTTGGGCCATTCATTTCCCCCGGCTCATCAAACCCCTCCCCCCGGCCCCCTCCCCTAAAGGAGAGGGGGTGATATGAATTGCCAAATATGCCTGAAATCATGACATGATCATTCCCCCCTTCCCTTTAGGGAAGGGGGGCTAGGGGGGTTAGGTCCGGACGCCGTGTGGCCGAAATGATGATCAAGCCCGGGGTTTCCAAAGACCTCCGAGGTTTCCAAATTTTTTGGAAACCTCGGAGGTCTGATGTTCGGGTTTTAAAAACTTCAGATTTTTAGCTTCGGGACGACGCTCCGGTTGGCCGAGCGTCTCAACCGGCCAGGGGAATCACGTAAAAGAGGATGGCGAGGAAATGGAGGACGCTGCCCACCAGAACGAATCCGTGCCATAAGGCGTGGTGGTAGGGCAGTCGGTGCCATGTGTAAAAGCCGATCCCGGCCGTGTAAGTGATCCCGCCGAGGATGAGCAGCAGCAGGCCCCCCGGCGCCACGGTCGCCAAAAGCGGCCGGCCGGCGGCGATCACGCACCAGCCCATGATCACGTAAAGGGCCAGGGATATCCCGGTCCGCCGGCCGCCGGGGAGCACCTCGAGCAGAATTCCGATAAGCGCCATGCCCCAGACGACCCCGAAAAGGGTCCATCCCCAGGGCCCCCGGAGGTTGACCAGGGTAAAGGGGGTGTAGGTTCCGGCGATCAGCAGGTAAATGGCCGAATGGTCCAGCACCCTCAGCACCGACTTGGCCCGGGGTAGGGGGATGGCGTGGTAGAGGGTCGAGGCGGTGAACAACAGGATCATCGTTGCCGCGTAAATGCTGCATCCGACCACGTGCCGGGCGTTGCCCAGGCGGCCGGCAAAGGCGGTGAGGACGCCTAATCCCGCGACGGCCAGGACAATGCCGATCCCGTGGGTGATGCTGTTGGCGATCTCTTCGGATGTGCTGTATTTCGCCTTGCCGCGCTCGTTCAACCGCCGATCACCCAACCAATGACTCCAGTTCCCGGATGTAGCGCCGCAACTTCGCCGTCTGGTCGTCGAAGGACTGGCTGATGGAGGCCGCCTCTTCGGCGTTGGCGGCGTTCTGCTGGATGGCCCGGTCCATCTCGGCGGCGGAGTGGTTGATCCCGTCGAGCCCCTGGGATTGTTCGGCCGATGCCGCGGCGATCTCTCCGATGAGCCCGGCCGTCGAGTCGGCCTCGGAGGTCACTTCGCCAAAGGCCGCTTCGGCCGACGACGCCGCTTCGGTCCCGCTGTTCACCGCATTCACCGTCCCCTGGATGCGCTCGGATGTGTCCCGGGCCGCCTCGGTGGCCTGGAGGGCCAAATTCCGCACCGCTTCGGCCACGACGGCGAACCCGGCCCCGGCCTCGCCGGCCCGGGCCGCCTCGATGGCGGCGTTTAAGGCCAACAGATTGGTCTGGAAGGCGATCTCGTCGATGGTGCCGATGATCCGGGAGGCCTCGTCGCTGGCCTCGGAGATGGTCTTCATGGTCTCGCTCAGGGACCGCATCGATTCCCCGGCCCGATCGGTGGCTGATTTCATTGACTGCATTCGTTGGTCGGCATCCCGGGCGTGTTCGGCGTTCCGGCGGGTCATGGCGGCGATCTCTTCCAGCGAGGCCGCGTTTTCCTCGGCCAGCGCCGCCTGCTCCGATGCGCTTTCAGCAAAGCTCTGAGCACTGGAGGAAACCCCTTCGGATGCGTTGACCACCTCACGGGAGACCTCGCCCAGCCCGCCGGCCACCGCCCGGATAGGCCGGATCGACCGGCCGGTGACGATCCAGATTACCACAACGGCCACCAATACCGTTACAAGGCCGATGAGAATGTTTCGGTCACGGATACGGTCCATGGGCGCGAGGATCTCTTGGCGGGGCTCATCCACCGCCACGGTCCAGCCGGTGGACTTCACTTTGGACAGATGGACCACCCGATCCGTTCCGTCGTCCCGGTACCGGAACCGTCCCGTCCCCTGGTCCAGAAGCGCCTTGCCGGTGGCGGTGTCCGCCAGGTTTTCCGCCAGAATCCGCTCCCGGTCCGGGTGAGCCACCACCGTTCCGTCCCGGTCGATGATATAGGCATACCCGGTCCGGCCCACCCGGACGGGATCGACGAACATGGTGGTGAGGTACTCGAGGTTGACCGTGGAAAAGGTGATCCCCAGAATCTCGTCCGACCGCCGGACCGGGGAGGCGATCACGATCACCGGCTTTCCCGAGACCCGGCTCTTTAAGACCTTCGAGATGGCCGGCTCACCCTGGATGGCCTTCTGAAAGTAGCCCCGGTCTCCAAATTCGGTCCCCACCTTTCCCTCGTTTGAGGACGCCACGGTCCGCCCCTCCGGATTGACCACCGCCGCGTGGATCAGCTCCATGTTGGACTTGATGACCCGGAGAACCGCGTTGGCATCCTCGATATCCGCCGGCGTGGCGCCTTCCGGCCGGAGCGCGGCGGCAAGCCGGTCGTTTTCGCTGTTTTCCGCCACATCTTCCTGGAGATCGACAATCCACCGGTCGATATGAGTGGTCAGCAAGCGACCCATCGACTCGAGATCCTGGGTGGACAGCCCTTCCATGGCCGCGCCGGAAGCCCGGTAGGAAAAGTAAACCGATACGATCAGGCCAGCGATAACGGTGAGGATCACCGGGACGAGCGTGCGGGTGCGCAGGTTCCATTTCATGAAAAGCTCCCAAAGGCAGGGTAGGGGGCTTGAGGATGACCCCTGAATTGATGCGAAGGCGGCGACCCCATCACCGCCGCGACCTTGACCGAAAACAGCGAGAAATTATCACAAATCCGTCGGTTCTGACAATAGGCTTTGAAGCGCCGTTGCGAAGGGACTTCGGGAACCTCAAGGACTCAGGACGGACGGTCCTCATCAGACCTCCGAGGTTTCCAA
>CAZWGY010000524.1:0-3240 GCA_964633575.1 uncultured Desulfobacteraceae bacterium | reverse complement strand
GAAAGGAGCGGAAGTAGATGAAACGACGTGAGTTTTTGAAAAAGACAGGGGTGGCCACCGCCGCGGCGGTTGCCGGAACCGCGGTTGCCGCGCCGGCCGTTTTGGCTCAGAAAACCTATCGCTGGAAGATGGTTACGACCTGGCCGCCCAACCTCCCGGTGCTCCAGATTGGTGCCGAGCGGTTCGCCAAGCGGGTGGAGGAGGTCAGCGAGGGGCGGCTGAAGATTCAGGTCTTTGCCGGCGGCGAGCTGGTGCCGCCCATGGGGGTGTTCGACGCGGTCTCCCAGGGAACGGTCCAATGCGGCAGCGGGGCGGCCTACTACTGGGCCGGTAAAGTTCCGGCGGCCCAATGGTTTTCGGCGGTTCCCTTCGGGCTCAACGCACAGGGCATCAACTCCTGGTTTTACTCCGGCGGCGGCCTGAAGCTCTGGGAGGATGTTTACGCGCCCTTCAACCTGGTCCCCCGGCCCCAGGGCAACACCGGTGTCCAGATGGGGGGCTGGTTCCGGAAAAAGATGGAGTCCATTGACGACTTCAAGGGCCTCAAGATGCGGATTCCCGGTCTCGGCGGGAAGGTGATCGCCAAGGCCGGCGGCACGGTGGTGCTCCTGGCCGGCGGCGAGATATTTACATCCCTGGAGCGTGGCGTCCTTGACGCCACTGAATGGGTCGGTCCGCTCCACGATCTCCGGATGGGGTTTTACCAGGCGGCCAAGTATTACTATTATCCGGGATGGCATGAGCCGGGCACCTGCCTCGAGGTCATGTTCAACAAAAAGGCCTACGACGACCTCCCGGCGGACCTCAAGGCGATCATCGACGCCGTGGCCATGGAGACCAACCTCTGGAGCCTGAGCGAGTTCGAGGCCGGCAACGGCGCCGCGCTCCAGGAGCTGATCACCAAGCACAAGGTGGAATTGGTCCGGTTCCCCGAGCCGCTCCTCGATGAGCTCCGGAAGCTCGCCAAGGAGACCCTGGAGGAAGAAGCCGACAAGGACAAGGAATCCCGGAAAGTCCACGAGGCTTTCAAGAAGTTCAAGGAGCGGGTGGGCGTCTGGGGCTCGGTCTCTGAAAACGCCTATTATGACGTGATCGCCGACAAATACTCCCTCAAGGGATAATTCCGGCCGTCGGGCCGCGCCGATCTACGCTGAACGGATCGACATGTCGTCCAAAGCCCTCACCGGTTGCGTGGGGGCTTTTCCATGTCTCGGCGACGGCGGCCCGGCGGAAAGCATAAGCGATGAACCCACGCGAACGCAAAATTCTGACCGTCACCTGTTTCGGCCATTTTCTGAGCCATTTCAACATGCTGGTCTTCCCGGCGATCCTGATGCCGCTGGCCGGCCGCCTCGGGATGGACATGGGCGAGGTTTTGGGGCTTTCCTTCTGGATGTATCTCCTCTTCGGCCTGTCCGCTCTCCCCTGGGGAGTGGCCACCGACCGGTACGGAGCCGTCCCGTTTCTGTTCCTCTTTTTTGCCGGGGCCGGAGCCGGGGGACTGGCCGCCGCTTTCTTTATCGACTCGCCGGTTGCCCTGACCGTCTGCCTGGCGACCATCGGCCTCTTTTCGGGCATCTACCACCCGGCCGGGTTGGGGTGGATTTCCAAGGAGATCGACCGGGTGAGCCTGGGGATGGCCTATAACGGGATTTTCGGAAACCTCGGGCTCGCTCTGGCTCCGCTCCTGGCCGGAGTGGTCAATTGGCTCTGGGGGGTCAAAGCCGTTTATGTGGCGGTGGGGGCCCTCAACCTCGCCGGAGCGGCGATGCTCCTGCTGGCCCCGACGGCCGAGTCTCCGGGTGAGACCCGGGCCAAGCCGAGCCAGGGGAGCGAGTCGGTCCGGGGGTTTTTGATTCTGCTGGGGGCCATGATGCTCGGGGGCGTCGCCTACCGGGGAGCCACCGTGATCCTCCCGGCCTATTTCGAGATCAAAAACACCGGGATTTTCGACTGGCTCTCCGGGTTCTTTTCGGGCGGGCTGTCGGAAAACCTGGTGGCCACGACGGTCACGTCCTTGATCTTCATTATTGGAATGGCCGGCCAGTACACCGGCGGGTGGATGGCCGAGCGGTACGAGCAGCGCCGGCTCTACCTGATCTTTCACGCCCTGCCCATCCCGGCGGCCCTCCTTATGGCCATCTTGACCGACGTCCCCCTGGTGATCCTGGCGGTGATCTACTTCTTCTTTCTCCTCGGGATGCAGCCCATTGAAAACACCCTGGTGGCCCGGTTTACCCCCCGGCACTTCCACCATGCCGCTTACGGCACCAAGTTCGTCCTCACCTTCGGAGTGGGGGCTATGGCGGTCAAGATGATCGAGGCCATCCGGGGCGGGTACGGTATCGAAGCGGTTTTTCCGGCTCTGGCGGCGGTCTCCCTGGGGCTGGTGGGGGTGATCCTGGTCCTGATAAAAAACACGCCGCGGATGGACCCCTGAAGATGCAGTCGGCCTACCGCACCGACCCCGGCAGACGGCGGAAGGAGAACGAGGACAGCGTGATGATGGACCTCCGGAAGAACATCTTCATCGTGGCTGACGGCATGGGGGGGTATCGCGCCGGGGAGATGGCCAGCCGGATGGCGGTGGAGGTGGCCTACGACCACCTCAGCCGATCCATCCCGGCGGATGCCGACATGGACCGGGTCGGCAAAGAGATGTCGGCGGCGATCCTGAAGGTTCACGAGACCATCCGCTTCTCCACCCAGAACAACCCGGCGCTGTTGGGAATGGGGACCACTCTGGTAATGCTCATGGTCCGAAAAGACCGGGCCTGCATCTGCCACTCCGGCGACAGCCGGGGGTATATCGTCCGGGAAACGCTCCGCCAGATCACCCGGGACCACACCTGGGGAAACCATCTGATGGAAACCGAGGGCCAGTCCCCCGACGAGATCCCGGAAAAGGCCTGGCACGCCCTGACCCAGGCGGTGGGGGTATCGGAGGTCATCGCGCCGGAGATCACTCAACTGACCCTGGCCCCCGAGGACGTCATACTCCTGTGCACCGACGGGTTGACCGACATGCTCAGCGACTCGGAAATCGCCGATATCCTGCTCCCCCGACGGCGGGACCTGTTGGAAAAGGTCGCCACCCAGCTCGTGGACGCCGCCAACGCACGGGGCGGGCGGGACAATATCTCCGTTCTCCTGACCCGGTACGAAGACGACCAACGATTTTTTCTGAGAACCCCTATCCTTGGTCTTATGTTATAGGATATTAGGTGATAGGTGATAGGT
>CAZWGY010000523.1:0-3262 GCA_964633575.1 uncultured Desulfobacteraceae bacterium | reverse complement strand
TGTTCGAAAACGCCGGCGGCTTTATCCCTCAGCTCGTCTTCCTTTCCGCCTGCCTTTCCGGGGCCTTCGTGGACATCCGGGACTGGGCGACCCTCCGGGCGGCTCTGCTGGGCGAACGGCCGGATGTCAAGGACGCCGAATCCCCGGCCCTCGACCGGATCATCCGGGAGGAGACCGGCTACACCGGGACGGCCCTGGACCTGCTCCGGAGCGGGGTTCCCCAGGTGGTGGCCATGCGCTACGAGGTCGGCGACGACTACGCCCGGGAGCTGGCCCGGCAGTTCTACCAACGCGGCCTGGCCGACGGGGACCGCCTGGACGCCGCCGACGCCCTGACCACCGCCCGGACGGACCTCCGGGACGACCTCGAAGCCGCCCGGCGGCTCGGGCCGGTCAACCATGCCACGCCCATCCTCTTCGGACACGGCGGCGGCTTTTTGACCCCCCGGCCGGCCCGGAGCAAGCAGATGGACGCGCTCCGGCCCCGGCCCCAGCCTCTGTTGCCCGGACGCCTCCGCGAGCTCGACCCGCCCCCGGACTTCGTGGGCCGGGGCGAGGTCCTCACCGATCTCCAGGCCCGGTGGCTCCGGGCGGCGGAAACCCCCGTGGCCCTGATCCAGGGCCTGGCCGGGCTGGGCAAGACCGCCATCGCCGCCGAAGCCATCCACCTCTGGCACCCCCGGTTCGACTACGTCCTGGCTTTTCAGGCCAAGCCCACCGCCCTGGCACTCGACGAGTTTTTCAGGACCCTCGACGCCCGCCTGACCCTTTGTTCGGCGGCCTATCGGGGCCGGTGCGAGGCCGCCCCCTACGACCGGATATTTCTCGACCCGGGCGGGCTTCTCACCGGTCCGGAGCGCTACGACCAGATTCGGGTCAACCTCCTCGAAGCCCTCCGGAATGAGGCGGTCCTGATCGTCATCGACAACTTCGAGACGAACCTCGAGGACCTGATCCGGGACGGGGCCTGCCGCTGCCGGGAGGCCCAATGGGACCGGACCCTCGAGTCTCTCCGCGACGAGCTGGCCGGAACCCGGTCCCGGGTCCTGATGACCAGCCGGCTCCGCCCGGCCGGGCTCCGGACCGGCGCCCTCGCCATCCCCCTCGGGCCGCTCCCGCCCAAAGAGGCCGTCCTCTTCGTCCGGACCCATCCGGCGCTGAGGGAGCTCCTCTATTCGGGCGACGACGGAGTTCGGCTCCTCCGACGGCTTCTGGATATCTCCCGGGGCCATCCCCTGATCCTCAACCGCCTGGGGGTCCTGGCCGACCGGCCCGAAGACCTCGAAGCGGCCCTCGACCAGTTGACGGCCGACGGGCTGAGCGCCCTGCCGGACATCTACACCAGCGGAAAGTCCGACGCCGACCGCCAGCGGGAGCACGACTACCTCGAAGACGTGGCCGGCGGCTCGGTGGACCTCCTCATCCGACGCCTCTCCCCGGATGCCCGCCGCCTCCTCTGGATCATCACCCTGGCCAACGAGTCCGTGACCGGGACGATGATCGAGGGGATATGGGGCGGGAAAACCGTTGAAGACGATACCCTCAAACAATTCAAACAATTGTTGAAGATCGCGGACAGTATGCCGGAGGAAATGCGGGAGCAAATCGAGCAAAAGCTAAGCGAGCTCCCCCCGGAATTCCGGGCGGCCCTCGAAGCCGAAGACGACGACGGAGAGCCCCCGGTCCCGCCCGTCGGCCCGCTCCTTGACGAGCTCCTCGCCTCGGGCCTCCTCCACCGGGAAACGGCCGACGCCGTGCCCCGGCCCGGCGTCCCGGCGGCGGCCGGGTCGGTTTACGGGTTTCACGAGCTGGTCCGGGAACGGATCTCCGGCTGGATGACGGCGCACCCCGAGGAGACCGGCGGCCGGTCCAGGGAAGCGGTCTGGGTGGCCTACGGGGATCGGTACGCGACGTCTTTCAGGGCCTTCATCGACGGCGGCGGTGAGGGGGCCTACGAAGCGGCCGGGGAGGCTGGCCGCCGGGCCCTCACCTACATGGTCCTGGCCGGGGCCTTTGACCGGTTGGGCGGGTTCGCGAGCAGTCTGGTGGCCATGACGAATGACCCGGGGCTCCTGAAATCGGTCATCGGGGAGCTTAAAGCCGTGGCCGACACGGTCCCGCCGGGAAGGGACCGCTGGTTCGTCCGGACCTGCCTGGCCGATGCGCTGAGGAATTCCGGCCAACCCGACCAGTCCCTCACCTTTTATGAAACGGCCGCTGCCGAAGCCGAAGCCGCCGGCGACTGGAGCGATCTGGGCACCATTCGCGGGAACTGGGCGAACGCGCTCGGGGATGTCGGCCGCCTGGCGGAGGCCCGGGACATGCAGCTCAAGAGCGCGGATGCCGAACGCAAAGCCGGCAGGCCGGAAATCAATGTGATCGGCTCTGAGCTCGAAGCCCTCCGGATCGACGTGATGGGGGGCCGGGCGGAGGATGCCCTCCCCGAAATCGACGCCCGCCTCGACCGGGTCCGGGACTGGTGGAAAGCCCATAAGGCCGGCCAACCGACGCCCGAGGCCCCGAACCCGGAAGTCCTCGGCCGGGTTCTCGTGGGCGGGCTGGATATTGCCTATCATGCCAACCTGAGCCTCCAAAACTGGAAGGCCTGCCTCGACCGGTTGTCAGAGATCGAGGAGACAAAGCGGGAGATGGGCGCGGGCCGCCACGAGCTGGCCCGGACCCGGTTCAACCAGTACGGCCCGCTGATAAAGCTGGGCCGCCTCGACGAGGCCCGTCAGGTGGTGGAAGGGTCTCTGGCGGTCTTCGAGAAGGTCGATGACCTGACTATGCAAGCCAAAGCCCTCGGCGCCCTGGCGGATATCTGGGATAAGCGCGGGGACGTCAATCAGGCCATCTCCCTGGCGCGCCAGGCCCTGAGCGTCAGGAACCGCCTGCCCGACCCGGCGGACCGGGCGATATCGCATATAAATCTTGGCAACTATTTGAATAAATCGGGACGAATTGAAGACGGCGCCGCGCACCACTTGGCGGCGGGGATTTATCTGGTCATCTCAGATCAAGGCGGGCATCTTAGAACCTGGGTGAACAATCTGAAAATCAGAATCCGCCGTGCCGCCCAGGCCGGCGGGACCTACGACCTGCCCCGAATCGCGGACCTGACCGCCCGCCCCGAATTCCAGCCCCTGGACCAGTTTTTGACCCATTTCGGCGTGGACCGGAACGGATTGCAAGCCGAGATGGACCGGTTGGTGGCCGGGGCGCGGGAGGAGGTGGAAGGCGGCGGTGATGATGTCCCCCCGGT
>CAZWGY010000522.1:0-3288 GCA_964633575.1 uncultured Desulfobacteraceae bacterium | reverse complement strand
TCCTGGAAAATCTTACCAAGGAGCCCAAGATGTCTCCAACCGTCCGAACGATTCGCCGCTGGCTTTGGGTTACGGTGCTGGCCCTTGCCGTTGTCGGGGCGGAAACCGCTCCGGCCGCCGAGATCCACCGATTGGTCCGGATGTGGCCGGAGATGCGCCAGCCCTGGTATTTCCTGCTGCCGTATGACGTGGATGCCGACGCCGACGGCTACATCTACGTGGCGGACACGGATAACCACCGGATTCGGAAATTCAGCCGGGACGGCGGGTTTGTCACCGAATGGGGGACCTTTGGCCCGTTTACCGGGCAGCTCAATAAACCCCATGGGATCGCCGTGGATTCCCGGCGGGGCTGGGTTTACGTGGCGGACACGAAAAACGACCGGGTCCAGCGGTTCGACCGGAACGGGACCTTCGACCCGGAGTGGGGGGAAACCCCGTCGGGGGAGCTGTCGGCCCCTCATGCGGTGGCGGTGGATGAGACCGGGTGCGTTTACGTGGCCGACACTGAAAACCATCGGATCGTCCGGTATGACGAAAACCGCCGGTTGATTGACGAGTGGGACGGGGACGGATCGGTGGACGGTCCATTGCACAAGCCCAAGGGGATTCTGGCTGAAGGGGGCCGAATCTATGTGGCCGACACCGAAAACCATCGGATCGGGGTCTTTACCCCCGACGGCGGGTGGATCGATTGGTGGGATGAGGGTCAGGGGGAGGCGGACGGTCACCTCGACTTGCCCACGGACATCGCCCCCGATGGGGCGGGGGGTTTTTACGTGGCCGACAACTTCAACGACCGGATTCAGCGGTTTTCCGCCGATGGAACGTTTCTGTCGAAGTGGGGGGTCGAGGGAACCGGGGAAGGGGAATTCGTCTCGCCGTTCGGGGTGGCCGTCTCCGACGGCCGGGTCTATGTGGCCGACTGGAACAACCGCCGGATTCAGGTTTTTTGCCGGACGGCCGGTTTATCGACAAGTGGGCCAGCACCGGCAATGGGCCGGGAGAGATGAAGCGGCCCCAGGGGGTGACCGTGGCTCCGGACGGGACGGTCTATGTGGCGGACACGAACAACCATCGGATTCAGGTCTTTGACGGCGATGGAAACTATTTGCGGGCCTGGGGCGAAAAGGGGAGCGGGGAAGGTCGGTTTGACGCCCCCCATGCCTTGACCGTGGCCGACGGGAAGGTTTACGTGGCCGATACCTTAAACGACCGGGTTTTGGCCTTTGACCCGTCGGGCGAACTGGTGGCTCAGTGGCCGCCGGACGGGCCGGACCCGGAGCTGCTGGACGACCCGGCCGGGGTGGCCGCCGACGGTGCGGGCTACCTCTATGTCACCGACTGGGAGAATCACCGGGTGATCAAGCTGGACGCCGATCTGACCGGATTGATCGGAGATCCCTGGGGCGGCTTTGGATCGGAGCCGGGCTCATTCAAGTCTCCCCGGGGGATCGCCGTGGACGGCGACCGGGTGTTCGTGGCGGACGCGGATAACGGGCGGGTCCAGGTCTTTGACCGGGAGGGCACCCACTTGGATGTCTGGGACGCCGGCGGGTCGTTGCGGATACCGGTGGGGCTGGCCGTGGATTCGACCGGGGCCGTCTATCTGACCGATGCGGCGGCCAATCGGGTGGTCCGGCTCGGTCCGGACGGAACGGCGCTTTCGTCTTTTGGCCGGGAGGGGACGGACCCCGGTCAAATGCGGGACCCGTCCGGGGTGGCGGTCGCCCCCGACGGCCGGGTCCTGGTGGCGGACACGGAGAACAGCCGGATTCAGGTTTTCGAGCGGGTGGAGGAGACCCGGCCCAACAAGGCGGTCATCGTGGCCGGGGGCGGTCCCTATCCCGGCAACCACCTCTGGCCGGCCACCCAGGCGACGGCCCATTTCGCCTACCGGACCCTGACCCATCAGGGGTTTGACAAGGAGACCATCTACTACCTGAGCCCCGAGACCGACCTGGACCTCGATCAAAACGGCCGGGCCGACGACGTGGACGCGGCGCCCGGCAACGCGGCCCTGGAATCGGCATTGACCGGTTGGGTGGCCGACGCCGACAACCTGGTCCTCTTTCTCACCGACCACGGCCGGGCGGGGTCCTTCCGCTTGAACGAGTCCGAGACCCTGACCGCCGAAGCCCTTGACGGCTGGCTGGACGAGCTGGCCGGCCGGATTACCGGACGGATCGCGGTGATCTACGATGCCTGCAACGCCGGGAGCTTTCTGCCGACCCTGGCGGCGCCCGACCGGATCATCATCACCAGCACGGACCTCGATGAAGACGCCTGGTTCGTGGGACAGGGGGCGGTCTCGTTTTCGGCCTTTTTCTGGTCCGGGATCTTTGCCGGGAAGGACCTGGGGGCGGCATTCGAGCAGGCTGAATCGGCTCTTGCCGGGGCGACCGATAATCAGCACCCGTTGCTCGACGGCGACGGCAACGGGGTCGGCAACGAGGTGGCCGACCGGGAAACGGCGGCGGGAGCCAGTATGGTCAACGGGACCCCATATCCGGGGAAGGTCCCGGTTTTCGAGCGGATGGAAGCCCGGATCGACCCGGCGGATTCGGGCCGGGCAAGGATTTCGGCCTGGCTGGACGATCCGGATGAGGTGGTCCGGGTCTGGGCGGTGGTCCGGCCGACGGCGGTGGGGGGCGATGGGGTCGATGAGACTCTCCTGAGCCTGCCCAGCGTGGAGCTGATGCCCGCCGGCGGAGGGGAGTTCGCGGGGACCTGGGCGGGGATCGCCGCCGGGACGGACTACCGGGTGACCGGTTACGCCCGGAACCGGCTCGGCAACACGGGGGTTTCGGCGCCGGAAACCCTCTCGCCGGTCGCTCCACCCCAGCGGCGGGCGGTCATCATCCGGGGGCCGGTGCCGGAAGAGTCGGCCGATGCGGTTGAGGCGGCCGCGGACCTCGCCCGGGACGCCCTCCAATTCCAGGGATACACCGACATCCGGTTGCTGGCCGGGGACGGAACGGACCCCGGTGTCGATGGTCCGGCCGATCCGGCGGCGCTCCGGGATGTCCTGGCCGACTGGGGACCCGACACCCGCCAGGGAGTGGTGGTTCTGATGGGGGCCGGGGTCGATGGCGAGCTTATCCTGACCGGGAGCCGGACCCTAGACCCGGCCGCCCTCGACGATTGGCTCGACCGCCTGCCCGCCGACCCGTCGGGGCCGGTGACGGTGGTCTCAGATTTTTGCTCAAACGGCGCCGGGGCTTTGCTTCCCGTCCTGACGCCGCCGTCGGGCCGGGACCGGATCGTGATGGCGTCAACCCCGGTTGA
>CAZWGY010000521.1:0-3297 GCA_964633575.1 uncultured Desulfobacteraceae bacterium | reverse complement strand
GCTGTCGGTCAGGTCCCGAAGGGCGGCGGTGAGATCCCGGTCATGCTTGAGAAAAACCGCCAGGGCCGCCGCCACCAACAGGGTGAGCCCGATGAGAATGTAAAAAGTCATCCGGGCCGACCGGGCGATCCCGTTGTGAATGGTCCGGCTGAAAAGCGCCTCGATCCGCATCAACTCGACGTCGTATTCGTAGGCTTTCTTGACAAATCTTTCGATCGGCTCGCCAATTCGATCCAGGGCGGCGCGGAAGCCCGGACTCCCGACGCTGCCGCGAATGGCGCGGCAGGTCTGGCGGACATCGTGGGCCGCGGCCTGGTAACGGGATAGCGCCCCCGTCAAACTGGCAAACATCTTCGCCGAATCAGCCCCCTCCGCCAGAGCCGCTTCCAAGTCTCCGGTATCGATCCTCAAACTAGAATTGATATGGCTGACCAGCGACTTCATGCCGAACAGGATTTCATCGACGGACCGGTCCGGCCGGGTGGTTTCATGGAGGAGAAAAAACGACTGGGAGATAGCCCTTGAGACGGTCCCCTTCTGGGTCACGATCTCATCGTAGGCGACCTGGTATTGCCGCCGGATCGTGTTCATGGTGTCGTGGGACAGATAGACGAGAACCCCGAGTATGGCGAACAGGACCCCGAAGGCGGCCAGTTGGATGTATTTGGTGGTCCGGTCCATCGGCTATTCGAGCCTCAAGCGTTCGATCCACCAGACCAACTGGGTTTTGACCAGGGCCGCGTCGGCCGGGTCCACCCGCTCCATTTCCACCGCGATGGCCAGCGGCCCCTTGTCTTCCTCGCCCAGATCGGCGTAATCCCGGCCGTCCATGGCATAGGAGAGGATATGGCCGTACTTCCGGGCCATCTCGATGGGGATGGGCGCGTGGTAGCCGTTCCGGGCGACCACCTCGATAGTCCGGACCCCTTTCAGCCGTCCGGCCGCTTTCAGAAAATCGAGCAGAGGACATCCGGTGTAGGTCCGCTCCCGTTTGTCCCAGGGATCGACGGTCGAAAACGTCACGGCGTCCATTGCCCGGATTTCCGCATCCGTAAACGTTAGTGGCGGGGCCCCGGCCGGACCCTCAACCCGGAGAGCCACCTCCTCGCCCAGGGCCGGAGAACCGGTGATGAACAGCATCCATAAGATGAAAAACACGCGGTGTGGTTGCATGGCCTCTGCCTCCCGTCGGTTGTTTGCTAACCCCTCATTCAAGCTAAATATCTATCAGATTTTGAGCGGTTTCGCCAATGGTTTAGGAGCGAGCGGAAGAGGCTTCGGCCGGTACGGCCGGAGACCTCCGAGGTTTTGGAAACCTCGGAGGTCTCTTTGTTGGAAACCTCGGAGGTCTCTAAAGGCGAAGCCCCGGTTGGCGGGGTTCATCCTCCCTGGTGTCATGCCCATCATAGAGATTTATCCCGACATTCATCTGGCCGACGGCGCCGATTCATGGTATCGAAGGAGCCCGGTGAGACTGAACTGAACACGGAAAGGAGACCCAATGGAAGTGATATTAACCCCCATCGGCACGGTCCGGACCGAGGCCACGAGCCTCCCCCGGCACTGGAGCCTGTCGGAGGTGACCGGTACCCTGGAGATCGACCCCGGATATCTTCAGGGGCTCAAGGACATCCACCCCGGACAGCGGATCGTCGTGCTCTTCTGCTTTCACAGGAGCCCGCCCTTTTCCGAAAGCCTTCTCGTCCAGACCCCGCCCCACCGCGACCGGCCCATGGGGGTTTTCAGCATCTGCTCCCCGCGTCGGCCCAACCCCATCGGGCTCTCGGTGGTGACGGTGACGGCGGTGGACGGGAACCGGATCGAAGTCCGGGGGATCGACATGTACGACGGGACGCCGATCCTGGACATCAAGCCCCACATCGACGGGAAGCACGACTGCCCGTCTTATGACGACCGGGATTAGCCCGCCGCTCCGTTACCCGTTGATCACCCCGTCGGCCCGGGCCGTTTCAGGCCGGTAGGGGGCTTTCCGGGTGGACGGGGTGCTGATGGAAGGCGGCGATCCGTCGGCGGAGGGCTGATCAGGAGAACTTCCGGGCCAGGTCGTTGTCGATGACGTAGATGCAGACTTCCTTGGCCCCGAGCTCCGAATACTGGCTTTTGGTGCCGAGGTTGTTGATGAGGAAGGTCACGTCGTCGCGGATTCGGCGGTCGTAGGTCTTGAAATCCTCTTCCTTGTAATCCTTGATGGCCTTGCGGAAGTTTTCGTTTTCGAGGAAGGGGTCGAGGACCTTCTCCTTGATGTTGTAAACATACCGTTCAAAGAGAGCCTCGTAGAGGGCCGTCTCCGTGATGTCCTTGTTTTCGAGCATGATTTCCTGGGTGAGGGTCCGGGATGCGTATTCCCGCTGGGTTTCCCCACGGAACCGGCGCCGCCGGGTCTCGTCGGAGTCGGAGCCGAGGAACCGGTGCTCGATGCTTTCGAAAAAGGCTTCGGTGATTTCGAGCTTTTCCCCCGTGAAGCGGCAGGTCTCGACCGAGCCGGGCTCGAAGTTGACGGCAAAGAGGTAATTCCGGATGTCCCGGGAGATCTGCTCTTCGTTGTAGTAGTAGAGCGACTCCTTGACCTCCTGAAGGACGGTGTAGTCGTAGAGGCGGACGAGGGAATCGAGAAAGCCGTCGGGCAGGCCGTCGCCGAGGTCCTTCCGGGTGACGGTGAAGAAGGTGTAGAGGTTGGACATGTTGATCAGGCGGTCTTCCCGGGCGTAGGCGGAGTAGAATTCGTTGAAGATCTTGATGGAGTCCCGGCCGGAGAACCCTTTTTGCCCCTCGAATTCCGATTCGGCGATGATTTTGCGCCGTCGCCTGGCGGTGAACCGCTTCCGGTCTTCTTCGGACAGCCAGGTGGGGATGTAGCCGGTGTAGATCTCCATTTTGAGCAACTGGAGGTTCTCGTCGCAGTAGAGCCGGTAGCGGCTCGGGTCCCCGATCCATTCGAGGAGGGCATCGGATCTGATGTTGAGCCGGGAGGCGAGAATGGCCCGGGCGAAGTTGTGGAGGACCCGGGGGAGAAAGGCCTCCTCGATGTGGCGGCCGAAGATGTTCCGGTAGATCTCGACTTCGGTGTTCAGGTCGAGGACGTAGGGGATTTTGATGTACTCGATCCGGTCGGAGAAGGACTGGATGTCCTGGATGTTCTTCTTGTCCTCGGGGTTCATCAGGGCGAGAAAGAGGGAGTGGACGTTCTCCTCGATGTCCTCGACTTTGTGGACCCCCTCGCTGATGATGTTGTGGAGTTCGATGAGCCGTTCGATGTTGTGGGACTTGATGTCCATG
>CAZWGY010000520.1:0-3310 GCA_964633575.1 uncultured Desulfobacteraceae bacterium | reverse complement strand
TGGATGATCTGGAAGTGAAGTACCTCTGGGAGCTGGTGGCGGATTGTCTGGTGCTGGATGTCTAAGGTTATCTATCATAACGTTATTCTATATTCATCATGAGGAGTTATGAGGGACCCTCAGACGCCTGAAGATTGGCTCTGGGTCGCCAGGGAGCGAATGGCCGATGCTGAGGCCATGTTGCCGGCCCGGAGTCAATCAATCGGTCCGGTCTATATGGCGGGATACGCCATCGAGTGTGCATTGAAGGCTTACATTCACAAGCGACGGGGCGCGGCCGCGTGGGGGCACGAGCTGAAAACGCTATGGCAACAGAGCGGGTTCCAGCTCAGGGATCTTGGAGACATTCACGGACCGCGGACCTATTTCTTTCAGCAGTGGGGACCGAATTTGCGATATCAGACTGAGCTCAATTCCGTCAGCCTGACGACCGGCGAGCTGTTGGAAGGCGCCCGATGGATCATGCAATGGCTCCATCGCCAAATGGGCCGAATTCACCGGAGCGGGCGATGAAAGCGGACGAAATCCGTAAGGTGATCCAGGATAACCTCGAGGCGGGCAATGGGGGAGTCCCTGAGATCCGAGTTCAGCCGGATCCGTTTGGCGGATGGCGTATAGCGGTCGTATGGTCGGGCTTCGATGGTCACCCCATTGAAGCCCGACGGCGGACCGCGCTTACCGGGATCGAGCATCTGTCCCTGTCTCAATGCGAGCTTCTCACCCCGGATGAGCTGAAATGGACCGGAGCGCTGCCCCTTGATTCGGACCTGACGGATGCCCCGCTCTGGCCGACAGCGCTCGCCCGAGCTTCCCTGGATACCGCTTCGGAAAAGGCGGCCCGTTTCCCCTCGGATCTTGAAGTCGATCTGGAACGCCCCCTTGTCATCACCTTCTATTCCGTCCGCGGCGGCGTTGGGCGGACCACGGCACTGGCATACACGGGTGCCATCCTCGCATCACGGGGACGCAAAGTCCTCTGTGTCGATATGGATCTGGAAGCCCCGGGACTGGCCGCCATTTTTGGCCAGCATCACGAGATAGAGGATGATATGGGGGTGCTGAGCCTACTCGTCTCCCTGGACCGGGGGGATGATCCAGACATCAACGAGCATCTGCTGCGGGTCAGCGAAACCGATGACCTCTTCTGTCTGCCGGCCGGTAAGCCGAATGCCCGATATGCGCATCTCCTTGAGCTGATTGATCCCGCCGCATGGTACCGGGAAGACCGTAACCCATTGCGAATTTTGATGGATCGCCTCAGCAACGGATTGGCTTTCACTCCGGATGTTATCCTCCTCGATTCCCGAACCGGGATTACCGCTCTCAGTGGTCCACTGTTATTCGACCTCGCTGACATCGCCGTGGTCGTCTTCTTTCCCCACCCCCAGGCCCAAGAGGCCACCGAAGCGCTGGTACATGCCCTGCTTTCGGCAAAAACAAGGCGCCATGTCAACGGCTCCCGGTTGGCTCCGGAGCCCCGGTTTATCATCTCACCCATACCTTCAGGAAAGTTTCCCGAAATAACAGAACGATATGAACAGAGATCATTGAAATGGATTCGGCGCTGGCTCATGGCCTCCGAATCCTTCCGTCCCCAGGACGGAAGCGGTGATGAAGGGGACATGACCCATTTCATCCCCTATCGGGAAATCATCGCCACATCCGATAAAATGGACGTCTCCGATCCCGAATGCCGGCGGATCTATGAGCCCGTAGCGGACTGGGTTGAGCGTTTTCTGCCGGCGGCGGACGAGCGTTCCATCACGGAGACCCTATCCGATACGAAAAATGTAATTCTGGAAGACATTACCTTTTCCGCCGGTACGGCGGAACGGCAGGAAAGCTTGACCGATACCTTTGTGCTGACAAAAGCCATCGAAAAGGCGATAGACCCGTCCCATCCGCTTGTTTTAGGGAGAAAGGGAACCGGTAAAACGGCCATATTCCGCCGGATTCACGAATCGGAAACCATGCCGTCGGTGATCATCCTGGCGCCAAGCGGAATGGGGGACCCGCGCCGGAATCTCCCCTGGCTCATGGGGGCCGATGGCTTTCATGCCGCCGAAAAGGCGCTCCAGGAGCTTGGCCTGGAATGGCGCCAGTTCTGGACGGCTTATATTTGTTGCTGCTGCCGGCTTCAGTGGCCGTTCCATTCCGTGGAATTGCCCGATCCCCCGTCGAGTGAATTGGCCGAAGCCATTCGAACGCCCCCTGATTCCGAGATGTCCCTCATTCAGACACTGAAAAACATTTTCGGCATCCAACACCCCCTGCTGGCATTAAAAGACTGGTTGGGCAAAATGGATACCGCCATAAAAAAGCGGACCATGCTACTGGTGGATGGGCTGGACACCGGCTTCGGAAACACCGAAGACGCCAGAAGACGTCGGAAGTCCGCCATTGAAGGGCTGTTCGCCTTTTTCACGGATCAAGAAGATCTCCTGACGCATCTGAAGCTGAAGATCATGCTCCGTGAGGACATTTGGAAGCGTCTGAAATTCGAGAATAAAAGCCACCTGTTCGGACGGTTTGTATCCATTCGGTGGAATGACCCGGCATCCTATTTCAAGGTGGTTTTAAAACAGGTTTTTCAGTCGGAACCATTCCGGAATACAGTGGATCGGCATTCCGGCGCCCTCCCCGACCCATCGCGTCTTGATGCATGGGGAGATCAAGATGTGTTTGCCATCTGGAACATTCTCGTGGGTGAACGCATGAAAGGCGGGAAAACGGCTTTCACAAGGAACTGGGTTTGGAACCGCCTGGCCGATGGAAACGGGGATCATTCACCCCGGAATCTCTTGCAGCTTTTCAGCCTGCTTCCCGAATGGGAAAGGACGGAACAGAAAAAAAGCAAATACCCCAAAAGCCTTTTCCGCCCTCGTGGACTCATCGACTGTCTTCCGGAGGTCTCCGCGCAAGCATTTCAGGCCATGAGTCAAGAAGAGTTCCCTGAGCTTACCCCCTTGATGGAAAGGCTCCGGACAATTGGTCGAACCCCCTTTTCAGCGGAAGAGGTCGCGGAATTTCACGAAGAGGTGGCGCTGGCGCTGGAAGTCGGACTGCTGACCGTTTACGAGCATGGGGAAGAAGGTATCCAGCGATATATGGTTCCAGAGCTTTACCGATACGGTCTGGAGATGAAACGGAGAGGGCAGGCGTGACGGATATATCTGCTTCAATTGAGCCATTTCGGCCAATGTGGTAGCCAGTAAAAAGCCATTGTTGAAAGGAAATTATCTTACCATGGATGTTTACCGCCGGCTCGCCCGGCACCTCGACAACCTGCCCGGCGGCTTCCCGGCAACCG
>CAZWGY010000519.1:0-3328 GCA_964633575.1 uncultured Desulfobacteraceae bacterium | reverse complement strand
GACGGGACATCCATCCGGGACCTTAATATGTGGGCCCTTGATGCGTTTTTCCAACAATACGAGGTGGACTTTTCCGCCGAGACCGAGGCCGGTAAGGTACGTCTTTTGACCAACACCGATGTGCTATCCGAATCGGGGACGGTCACGGTGGCTGGATTGTTGATCTTCGGCATCAATCCCGCCCGGCATCTGCCCCCATGCGGGATAACTTTCGCCCGGCTGGCGGGCACCGAGATCGACGGCGAGCTGATCGACAGGCAGAACATCAACGGGACCCTCGACCATCAGGTCAACACCGGCCAGGCCCTCATCGGAAACCATATCCGGACGCCCTCGGAAATCCGGGGCATGAAGCGAGTCGATACTCGGGCGATCCCGCCGCCAAAGGTCATCCGCGAGCTTCTCGTCAACGCCTGCGTCCATCGAAACTACGCCATTGTCGGCTCGAAGATCCGGATATTCCTTTTCGACGACCGGATGTCGATCATCAGCCCGGGACGGCTGCCCAACACGGTGACCGTTGAAAAGCTCAAAGCCGGGGTTTCCTATGCCGTCAACCCGGTGATCGTGAAATTCATGGAGAACCTGAGATTCATCGACCGCCTGGGCCGCGGCCTGCCCATGGTCTGGCGCGAGATGGAAAAGCTCGGCGGCGGGGTCGAAGTCAAGGAAATCGGCGAGGAGCTCAACGTGACCATCTGGTGGGAAGGCGAGGACGGACGCTGGAAAGGGACAACCCCATGAACATCATTCACATCTCGGACCTCCATTTCGGCACGAATGCCGACGCCCGCAACTGGGCAAGCCAACTGGCCGAGGACCTGAAGGAGCTGAGCTGCTCCCGGCTGGATGCCGTGATCGTCTCCGGGGATATCGCCACCAAAGCAAAACCCGAGGAGTACACGGCCGCCACAATCTTTTTTGACGCGCTCCGCTCCGAGCTGGGGCCCGATCCGGAGACAAACCCCGACGGCCTCGTCATCGTCCCCGGCAACCATGACCTGAGCTATCCCCTGGCCAAAAAGGGATACTCCCTCACGGACCGGGATGACTACGAGGGGGACCTCGACCAGGTACGCCACATCGCGGTCGATGATTCGGTCATCCGGGTCCGGGACCAGGAAGCGGCCCATCAGGCCCGGTTCGACCCGTTCAGCGATTTCCATCGATCGGTCACGGGCCGGCCCTATCCATCGGAGCCCGAGAGCCAGGGAATTCTCCACGCCTTTCCCGAGCACCGCCTCCTGATCCTGGGCTTCAACTCCGCCTGGGACATCGATCAGTTCTTTCCGGCCGACGCATCGATCCACCCCCTCGCCCTGAGCCACGCCCTCGGCGAAATCCGGAAAAACGCCGAGGCCTACAAGGACTTCCAGAAATTCGCCGTCTGGCACCATCCCATCGACGGCCCGAGCGAGGACCGAATCCGGGACCGGGGACCGATGGACCAGTTGGCCAAGGCCGGGTTTTCCGTGGTTCTCCACGGCCATCTCCACCAATCGGGAACCGCGATCTACCCCTACGATATCGACGGGAACCGCCGGATTCAGGTCATCGGCGGGGGGACCTTCGGGGCTCCAACGAAAGACTGGCAACCGGGGGTCCCGCTCCAATACCACTTCCTGACCCTTACGGACAACCGCCTGACGGTCCGGACCCGGTGCCGGGAAAAGCCGAACGGGGCCTGGGACTCCGCCTCGATTTACCGCCAGGGGCCGGGACAGGAAAGTATTTCGACCTATACGGTCCCCCTGCCGGAGCCGAGCCTTCCGGAGATTCCCCCCGACTCCGAAGACCTGCCCCTTCAGGTCCCCCGCCGGTACCGGGAGATCATCCTCGACCACTGCCGGAACATGGACATCGAGCATCTCCGGGGCACCACCGACACTCTGAACGTCAAGCTCCCCGAGATCTTCATCCCGCTCTACGCCCATTCCCCGACCCGGAAAGCCGGCCCGTCCGCCGACCTCCTCGGAGGCCGGGAAACGCCGTCGGATATCGAGGACCTGATCGCCCGGCACCCCTGCCTGGTCCTCAAGGGCCAGCCCGGCGCGGGCAAGACGACCCTCCTCAAGCACGTGACCCTGGAAATCCTGTCCGGGAAGGCCCCGGAATCCCTGGACGGCTGCCTCCCGGTCCTGGTTCTCCTCACCCGGTTAAACCCCCTCCGGGAAAGGTGGTCCGACGCCCAGCCTTGCCGGACAACGGCGGAGTCGATCCTGACGGCCTATCTGGAGACGGTTGAAAACGGCCTCGACCCGGCAACCCTCTGGCGCTATTGCGAAAGGGGAAAGGCGCTTCTCCTGCTCGACGGCTTAGATGAGATAGACGCCGACCTCCGGGCGCTCCTGGTCCGGTCGGTGGCCGACTTCCGGCACTTCTACCCCGGCTGCCGGATCGTGCTCTCGGGACGGCCCCACGGGATCGACGACCCCGTCCTCGAGCGATTCGGGGACTGGCTGGTGGAGATCCTGTCGCTGACCCCGGAGCAGGTGGAGACCTTCGTCAACCAGTGGTTCTGCGCCGTCTCCGCCGAAAGCCGGGCCGCCTGCCTCAAAACGGCCGAGGAGATGCTCGCGGAAATGCGGACCCATCCCGACATCGAGGCCCTGAAGGACACGCCCCTGATGCTCACGGCCATCTGCCTGCTCTACAACGACGGCAAGGAGCTCCCCGGCCAGCGGGCGGAGCTCTACAACCGGTTCGTCAACAACCTCCTGTCCAAGCGGTTCCGGGGGGAGAGCGAAAAGGTTCGGCAGTTTCTGGCCGAGCTGGCCCGGTCGATGCACGTCAACCGGGTCAGGGCGCTCGACCGGGACGACGCCATCGAGCCCCTGGTGGCCGTTTACGACCCGGATGGACGGCTTGGCAACGGCGAGCGCCGCCGGTTGTTCGACCGGATCGAGTCCAACTGCGGGCTCCTCCGGCTGGAAGGCGGACAGCACCGCTTCTGGCACCTGAGCTTTCAGGCCTTTCTCGCGGCCGTCTCCCTGGTGGACGGGGAAGCCGGCGACCCGTTCGACGTCATCAAGGGGTTTTTTGAGGATGACTGGTACGCCGAGATGATCCACCTCTACGTCGGCTACCTGAGCCGGGACCAGAGAAACCGCTCCAACGGGATCGTCCGGCGGCTCTTGACCGAGCCGGATGAGCCCCCCTTCCGACGGTGGCGGACCGCCGGCTGGTGCCTGGAAAACATCCACCGGGACCGGCGCAACCTCGAGACCATCGAGCTTGTCCAGACTCGGATGCCGGAGGTGATGGCATCCGGGGCAAAGCCCGCCCACCGGGACGACGCCGGCCGGGTCCTGGGCTGGATCGGCGATCC
>CAZWGY010000518.1:0-3332 GCA_964633575.1 uncultured Desulfobacteraceae bacterium | reverse complement strand
CTCGGAGGTCTCATTGGAAACCTCGGAGGTCTCATTGGAAACCTCGGATGTCTCATTGTCGGTAAAGGGGAGCCCGCCATGGCGTGGCCGCCCAGGAAATAAAAACCTATATCCCGGGAGGTGAAATGCGGGTGTTGTTCTGGTATTGTGAGCGGTTCGGGTGGACCCCGACCGTCCGGACCCTGGCGGATGCCCCCGAAGCTGAGGCGGGGGAAGGACGGAAGGCCGTGGTGGCTTTTGTCCACGTGGAACCGGAGGACGTTTTAGAGGGCGGCTCCGCCGAGACCAATCTGGTGAAAAACGCCAAGTGGCTGGCCCGTAAGTGGGAAGTCTCCGAGGTGGTCATCCACTCGTTTTCCCACCTCGGCGACCGGAAGGCGGAACCGGACGCGGCCCAGCCGCTCCTTGACCGGGCTTGTCAACGGCTGACGGCCGCCGGATATCCCGCCGTCCAGACCCCCTACGGTCATTACAACGACCTGGTGGTGGAGGCTCCGGGCCATCCCCTGGCCCGGATTTACAAGGCATTTTAGGTCCCTTCCGGCGGTGACGGTCGATGCCGGTAACTTCACCTTGCGTTTCGCCATAAAAATGCGATATTCTCCCGTTCCGACCGTCCGGCCGATCCGCCCGTTGACCGCCGGGAGGTCCATCGGTAAACCTTTTTGACCTCATTTTCAGGAGGCGTCATGCAGATTCCCATTACCCAGGCCCCGTCCCCTCATCCGAAGCCGGCTGACAATCAGCTCGGCTTCGGCACCCTTTTCACCGACCACATGCTCAACATGGACTATTCCCCGGATCAGGGTTGGCACAACCCGCGGATCGAGCCCTACGGCCCCTTCCAGCTCGACCCATCCACCATGGTCTTTCACTACGGCCAGGCGGTCTTCGAGGGGCTCAAGGCTTACCGGACCGCTTCTGGGGCGATTCAGCTCTTCCGCCCCCGGGATAACTTCGCCCGCCTGAACCGGTCCTGCCACGCCCTCTGCATCCCGGAATTCGACGAAGCCGATCTCCTCGAATCCCTCAAGGCCCTGCTGGACCTGGAGCGCGACTGGGTTCCCGGCTCCCCGGAGACCTCGCTCTATATCCGCCCCACGGTGATTTCCACCGACCCCTTCCTGGGGGTCCGGGCGTCCCACACCTATCGCTACTTCGTGATCCTCTCGCCGGTGGGCGCCTACTACGCCGAGGGCTTCAACCCGGTGAAGATCTGGGTGACCCGGGACCACGTCCGGGCGGTCCGCGGGGGCCTGGGGGAGGCCAAAACCCCCGGCAACTACGCCGCCAGTCTCTACGCCGGGGAGGAGGCCAACCGCAAGGGGTACGCTCAGGTCCTCTGGCTCGACGGCGTGGAACAAAAATATGTCGAGGAAGTGGGGTCGATGAACATCTTCTTCGTCATCGACGACGAGCTGGTCACCCCGAGCCTCAACGGAAGCATCCTCCCCGGCATCACCCGGGATTCGGTCCTGGCCCTGGGCCGAAGCTGGGGGATGACGGTCACGGAGCGCCGGATCGGTATCGACGAGGTGATGGCGGCATATCACGACGGACGGCTCAAGGAGATCTTCGGGTCGGGTACGGCGGCGGTGATCTCGCCGGTGGGCGAGCTGGCATATCACGACCGGGTGATCAAAGTGGGCGACGGCAAGGTGGGGCCCCTGGCCCGGAAATTCTTCGGGGCGATCAAGGATATCCAGTACGGCCACGCCAACGACCCCTTCGGCTGGATCGAGCCGGTCTGATGACGGCGGCCTGATGGGAGACCGCAACCGCAAACCACTCGACGGGATGGTCACGCGATCCGGTAGGGAGCGCGGCCGTCCCCCAACCGAACCGGCGATACGGGAGATGCCATGACATCCGACGACTCACCCGGCGCATTGAACGCCTTTATCGAAAAGATGGAACGGGAAAACCTGCCGCCCGTGGTCATCGAAACCTTTTCCCACTATTACCGGCAGGTGGTCACCGGCGAAACCGGGATGATCCGGGACCGGGAGATCGCCCCGGTTCCCCCCGAATCGGTCGCCGACGCCCGGGACCTCGACGCTTATGCCGACGCCGGGCGGGCGGCCTACGACCAGGCCGTGACCATCGTCTTGAACGGCGGGCTGGGGACGAGCATGGGGCTGACCGGCCCCAAATCCCTCCTGATCGTCAAGGACGACCGAACCTTTTTAGACGTCATAGTAGAACAGGCCCGGCGGCGGAACGTCCGGCTGGCCCTGATGAACAGCTTCAGCACCCACGAGGAGACCGTCGCGGCCCTGGACCGGATCGCCCCCGAATCCCCGCCCCTGACCTTTCTTCAGCACAAGTTCCCCAAGATCCGCCAGGATGACCTCACCCCGGCCATAAGGCCGGCGGACCCCGATCTCGAATGGAATCCGCCGGGCCATGGCGACATCTATACCGCCCTGTTGACCTCCGGGATGCTCACTCGCCTGCTAAGCGAGCGCGTGACCTACGCCTTTATCTGCAATTCGGACAACCTCGGGGCATCCATGGATCGAACGATCCTCGGGTATTTCGCTGAAAAAGGCTTTCCGTTCATGATGGAGGTGGCGGAACGGACCCCGGCCGACGTCAAGGGCGGACACCTGGCCCGGCATGAAAGCGGCCGGCTCATTCTCCGGGAAGCGGCCCAGTGTCCGGAATCGGAACTCGACGCCTTTCAGAACATCGAGCGATACCGGTTTTTCAACACCAACAACCTCTGGGTCAACCTCCGGGCATTAAAGGACCTCATCGACCGGGACCGGACGATCCGGCTGCCCATGATCCTGAACCCCAAAACCCTTGACCCCCGAGACGATTCGAGCCCCGCCATCTACCAGGTGGAAACCGCCATGGGCGCGGCCATCTCCCTCTTCGAAGGGGCCGCGGCCCTTCGGGTGGACCGGAGCCGGTTCTTTCCCGTGAAAAAGTGCAACGACCTCCTGGTGGTCCGCTCGGACCGGCTGATCTTCGGCGAGGACGGCGGCCTGACCCTGAACCCGGCGGTGACCACCGACGACATCAAGGTCTCCCTTGATTCGAGGTATTACAAGAAAATCGACGGGTTCAACGCACGATTCCCGGAAGGAGCGCCGTCGCTTCTGGCCTGCGAATCCCTGGAGGTGGAGGGGGATGTGCGGTTTGAAGGAGATGTCGTCATGGAAGGGCGCGTGAAGGTCGAAAACCCGCGGTCCGACCAGGCGGTGGTGGCGAACCAGACCCTTCGAGGAGATATCTCCCTGTAGAAAGTTGAGGAGCCATGGCTGAGACCGCTGAAAAAATAGAGATTTCGCCTGAAGCCTATTTGGAAATGGAGCGAAAGGCGG